>NZ_JBMXHE010000103.1:0-2793 GCF_053987695.1 Palaeococcus sp. (in: euryarchaeotes) | reverse complement strand
GATAGAGAGAGCTGGCTTAGAGGTCAAGCCCTACTTTGTGGGCTCCCTCGCTAAGGATACTTATTTAGCGGGAGACCACGACATAGACCTGTTCCTTGCTTTTCCTCTTGATGTTCCGCTAAATGATCTCAAGGAACAAGGATTTAACCTGGCTGAAGCAATAGGGAAGCGCTTGGACTCATATGAAAAGGCCTACGCTGAGCACCCTTACATAAGCGGCAGGTACAGGGGCTTTGACGTTGATTTAGTCCCCTGTTACGATGTTAACTCGTGGAGGGAAGTGAGGACGGCCGTTGACCGCTCCATACTGCACAACCGCTGGGTGCTCAAGCATCTGAACGGAAGAAACGATGAGGTTAGGCTCTTAAAGCGCTTCTTCAAGGGTATTAACGTTTACGGCAGCGAGATTTATGTTAAAGGGTTTTCCGGCTATCTAACAGAGCTTTTGATAATACATTTTGGCTCCTTCTTGGATGTTTTAAAGAGCGCTGATTTTATGCACAGGAAGAAAATCATAGATCCTGAGGGGTGGCTTAAGAAGGAGAGGGAAATGGCTTTGAAAACGATAGAGCGTGAAAAAGAGGCACCTCTAATCGTTTTAGACCCTGTTGATCCAAGGAGAAATGTTGCTTCTGCGTTAAGCTGGGAGAAGTTTGCGCGCTTTTACTTCAAGGCTAGGGGCTTCCTTGAAAAGCCTAGTATGGAGTTCTTCTTTCCGAAGGAACCTCAAGCTGCTGACTACAGGGAGCTTATCCAAAGGAAGGGCACCCACCTAATAGTTCTCCTCTTTGAGAAGCCCCCATTTATTGACGACGTCCTTCTGCCGCAGCTTGAGAAGAGTGCTAGGGGACTTTGGAATGCCGTTGAAAAGGCGGGCTTTAACGTTTACGACGCAAACTGGGGCTATGGGGAGAAGGCTTTCATAATGCTTGAGGTTGAGGGGCTTGAGCGTCCAAAGATAAAAGTCCACCCAGGCCCGGAGTTTTACACCTCTAGGGGCTTAAACTTCTACAAAAAGCACGACATGGTCTGGGTTAGGGGGAGAAATCTGTTCAGCGAAAAACATCAAAAGTCCCACATCGTTGACGTTATAATCGATCTTTTGGAGAAGAACCAGGTGTCTTTGGGCAGGAACCTAAGGGATGCCATTAAAGAGGCGGATATTCTGGTGGATTTTGTCCCACCGGGCCTGAAGAGGGAAGCTTACCTCTTTTTGAGCAAGAAGAAGTGGAACCTTAAATAAAACCTTTTATAACTTCTGGCACCGTAAGTAACTTATGGTGGCGTAAGTTGCTTTTCGATCCATCTTAGAAGCCTGAAAAAATGGGATGGATAAGAGAAGCTAGGGAAAAAGAGATACGAGATTATTGATCCTGTCGTTAAAAAAGTGTTGAGGGAGATATAAAGAAGTTAAAGCCTCCTTCCAAGCCCGATTCCGAGGAGCAGACCGATCAGGAGGGCTCCCGATGTATAGATTATTACCCCGTTTCTCTTTGAATCACCGGTTTGGGTGTTTGTTTCATTTTCTATTGATGTTTGCGTGCTCGTCGTGTTTACCAGAGGAATAGCGGGGGTTGTGGGCGTCTCTATCTTTGGAGTGCCCTTGCTCTTAACGAATATTATTGATGTTTCCTTTGCATACTGGTAGAATATCATGGCGTTGATCAAGCTGTCCGTTCCGGTTTGATTCTCATAGTTCTGGGCGAACTCGTAGTAGGCTATCCCGAGGATCGGGTAAATCCCTTGGCTCTGGGCTATGGCTATGGCGGTTTTTGCATCGTTCTTCATCTGGTTTAGCTTGTCCTTGAGGACGGTCTCATTGTTTATTCCAATAGTATCCAGGATTATGTTGGCTCTTACCTGAGCCTCAATTCCCGAAAAGAGAGCTGCAGAGTATTTCCCTTCCTCATAATAGCTCTCCCCCTTATCGAGCTCACTGATGAGATCCTGCATGTATGATTCACCGAACATTGAAGATATGTACGTGATGATGAGCCTTGCGTTATCGAGATAGTCTCTGGCAACACCTTTAACAGATTCTCTGTTTATCTCTTCTCCAGCAGCATATCTTTCTCCAAGATTTGCCCAGAATCTCGCGGTTTGAGCTCTTTCATAGGCAAATGCCGCACTTCCTATTGCATTCAAGTAATCCCCCCTGTAATAGGATCCCCATGCATCCTTCATATAGTCCTTTGCCTCCTCGATTCTCTGCTCGCTTGCCGCCTCAGCCTGGAGCATGGTTATGCCTCGTATAGTTCTGTTTAAAACTTCACTCTCAATGCTCTTTATTTCACTGTCCACATTTTTTAGGAGATTTTCGATATCCCTCTCATCCCGGGCTTTTAAACTCCATTCCACGGTTCTTATCGTGATCCTGGCTTGAAAGTCGAGGCTCAATGCCGTGTAGTACATTCCCCTATCCATGGCATCTTTTGCACTCTTTATATTCTGGTCTGCATCCTCTAAAGCATTGTTTAGCAGGTTATAGGTGCTGTAATCTACATCACTTTCTTTGAGCTCTTTCTTCACTTCATTGAAATATGCCGTCGTGTTGTCATAATCCTTGAGAGCATCATCTTTAACAAAGCTAGTGTCAATGTTAACATTTTCAGGGGCTTGGGGCTTTTCTATCTTATGTCCCGTGAAGTAGAACACAGCATCATATATGTCCTTAATCTCAATTACTTCCAGTCCCCATCTCTCTTTCGCGTATTTTGCAACATCAACGGGCTCTGATTTGCTCGTTATTTGAACGAGGGGGCCTATTTGTTTTTTCTCCGTTTGCTCAATCAT
>NZ_JBMXHE010000102.1:0-4502 GCF_053987695.1 Palaeococcus sp. (in: euryarchaeotes) | reverse complement strand
TTCTGAGGGAGATGAAGTTGTAGTTGTTGGCATATTTGTGATGGTAGATGTTGTTGAAGTTGCTTGAGTTGAAGTTTGGGCAGTTGTTGAGGTTGTAGAGGTGGATTTACCGCCAATACAGCCAGCAGCCAAACCAACAAGCAGTACTCCAACCAGCAAAACTCCCAACTTTTTCATTCCTTTACCACCTCAAGATGTCTTATCCGTTCTTCAACTGAAGGATGAAAGCTCAAAATATCAAACCACTTGCCTGTTCTTTTGGGAGTTAAATTTAATTCAGCCAACTTTTCTAAAGCTCTAATTGTTGCCTCTTTACCCACAATCTTAGCGGCAAATTCATCAGCTTTAAACTCATTTCTAATGACGATTTTGGCTTCAATAATGAAGAGATACGTGAAGTAAGCGAAGAAGAAAACACCAAAGAAAACCCATGGCGAAGAAAATAGCTTAATGCCGAGCTTGTGAAGAGCATAAACGAGTCCCATCCAGAAGACGAACCAACCAATCGTTAGCGTAGCATTTATCCAGAGGTGCTTTCCTTTTATGTGCCCAATCTCATGGGCTAAGACAGCCTTTATCTCATCTTCCTCGAAGTTCTCCAAGAGGTGTGGTGTCACGAAAATGTAGCGATATTTAGGAATTATTCCGCTGACTCCAGCGTTTACAACCTTGTATTCCTTTTTGCCGACAATTTTAACGTCTCTAACTTTAACGCCCAATGATTCGCAGAACTCCATGAGCTCCTTCTTCAGATTTTCATCAATTGGTTTTGACTTCTCTACCCAGAAGATCAAGTAAGGAGCCAACGCAAAGATTGTGAGAATGTAGAGGGCAAAAACTACAAAGACTAACCACATTTTTTCTCTAATACTCTCGGGGAGCGTCATGTATAGAGCGAACCAAGCAATGCCCGGCAAGATTATCAACGCAAAAAACTTCAAGATGTCATTGAGTATTTCACCCTTCCCGACTTCGAGCCCTTTAACGCTGGTCTCGATTTTAGCGGCACTCATTGTGATGAGGGTTATGGAGAGAAGGAGAGGGGATATTAAAATGGCCATAAAAAGCAAGGCTCCCAAGAAGATGTTTGAAGTTATTCCATCAACGAAATTCGAAACTCTATCCAAAGCCTCTAAAGCTATCATTGGTGGAAAATACATGAGGAAAGCCAATACTATGCACGCCACCATAACTTTTGTCCCTTTGTAGAGCTTCTCTTCCTTTGGAATGTCCTCTCTCAGAATTTTCCTGGCATAGTTTCGCATTATTAAAGGCGGGATGATGATGGTTAAGAGTGAGATGAGGATCGTTAAGAGTTCCTTCACCTCTACCCCTCCACTACTTCGAAGAGAACCTCGCTACTTAAATCTTTCGTTATTTTGATTTCTAAAGCGTGTTTTAATAAGTAATTGGGAACTTTTGAGCCTTCAAAGAAAGCTCTAACCCCCATTTTTGGAACATAGAAAAAGTAAACCCTTTTTTTGAGTTCTTCGCTGTGTGCGACCATGAAACCTTTCTCAACATTCACCCTTATCACTTCAAACCCAAAAACTTCAGCCAAGCCAAGAAACATCTCGAAGAGCTTTGCTTTGGCATCTCTTAGGGATTTGTTAACTGCTTGCCGTGAGATTCCCAAAGCATCGGCTATCTCGATCTCTCTGAAACCCTTAGCCTTCATAAGCCAAATTTCTTCCATTCTGTCAGGCAGTTTGAACATTTTGAGCCACCTTTAAAAGTTCTCTGATAAGTTCATTATAATCGCCAAAGCAAAACAAAGCATAGCAACCTCTATCACCCTCAATCAGGACAACGTTTCGCTTAATGCCTATGGACATGAAAATAACGAAGCTCACCACTAAAAGGAGATAGGACATGACGAAAATAAGAAGTGCTTCTCCGACAGGTTTAAAGATTCTCAAAATCATTAGAAGGAGAAGCGCTAGAACGACTGCTACAATGATTGTTGCTTTTCTCAGGAATTCCCTGTAATTAGAGAGCGTCATCGTGAAGTAAAGGAGGAGCATTATGCCAACGAAAGCTGGGATCAGCAAAAATACAACGTATCTTAGTGGAATCATTGTGCCCTTCACGAAAATGTAGATGTAAGGCAAGATGAGAACTAAGATTGGCACGACGAGAGCTTGCCTGAAATACCTCGCTATCTTACCCCTCTTAAGCTTCGTTATGTTTGTTATTTCTCTAATTTCTGAAATTTCAACTTTTATGAGCGGCTTCGGGAAACCATACTTTAAAATCAGCTTTCCATTTTTGACTTCAACTTCCTTTCCAATCGAGACAAGAAGTAAAACCCAAGCAATCCAAAAAGTTACGAATCCGAGCTTTAAATTCTCAGATACATTGAAAAACATCGCTACAACCATCAGTATCATCCCAAGCGAGTTTAGAATTCCTGGAAGTCCACTATAAGGAGCCGGATAAATGTCTTCAAGCTTCATCTCTCTCACCTCTGGGCAATTGTATAAGCGTAGAGAGCTTTAGGAATGCAATGTTGAAGAACAATACACAGGGCAGGGACATCATCCAGGGTACCACTGTATAGGGAGGAGGAAAGAATCTCTCGAGTTCTTGTGATGCATCTGACTTAGGCATAGTACCACCGTGATGAGCTTTTGTCAACATAAGTAAGTTGACTAAAGTTTATATAATTTACGGTAAACACAGTAAATTTAAACTTCTTCAACCTAAAATCTATCATGTTAACCGAAACTATCTTAATTTTAACGTTTGTAATCTTCGTGATAGCTTTGCTATCTTATGTGAAGGGTGAAACCATCAAGCTCATAATCATGGTACTGAATTAATAACAAGTCCTGCAGCAGTTACAAGTGCTATTATCAGAAGGGCTGTTAAGAGAGAAAAGGAAATGCAAGCTCTATCATGCTGATAATTCGCAATTATTGAGGCCACTAAACCCGATATCAGCGAGGGAATTATGAACTTTGGCCTTAGCAACTCGATGTAAGGTCTTAAACTCCAAGATGTAAACATAACTTCACCCATACTTGATCTTAAACCTGCTTTCACTCTAAGTCTGGGTTGGATACTCAACTTCCACAGCTTTATCTAAATCTTGGGGCATGAATACCACGAAACACTGCCCTGTCATCGAGTTTTCTGTGATGGTCACCGTCACTGTGCTTTCAGCGGAACCACTTCTGCTCCTCATGACTTTTCTCTTGCAAATGCCTATTACGTGCCATGGAACGCTGCTTTTGAATCTTATCCTCTTTAGAGGAGTTAGCGTACCGTTTTTAAGAAGATAGAGTTTTAGATTTGAACCATACTCAAGGCTTCCTGCAACTGTATCGACGTCAACCACAAGTCCATCCTCACCGAACTCAATCCCTCTGAAGTCAAGCTTTTCTATCTCCCTGAGCACCTTCAAAGGATGCTGTCCACCAAGCCTTCTCTCCACATCGCCCTCGTAGAAGGTAACTTTCCCTCTTGAATTTACCTCAACGTGATACATCTTGGGTCTCCCATTTTCCATCCCATAGAACTCAAGGACTATATGGTCAAGGCTTCCATCCTCAGCAAGTTTTATTAGAAGCCAATCAAGAGCTGCCGTCGAGTTTTCAACTCCCGTTATCTCGAGTGTTATGTTCCAGAGCTTTGAGAGCGGTAAGCCGTATGCATTCGGCGGGAGGTGAATTTCCTTTTCGGGAGTTGGCTTTAAAACGCTTGCATAGGCTATTGCCGCAGAAAACATTATGAAGAGGATCAAGACGACTCTTTTATTCATCCTATCACCTCCACACATTAAACTACGCATGAATTACACTTAAACCTTGTTTTGAACTAGTTCAAGTTGCACTTTAGGAACTTTACATTTTCTTTTGGAAACCTTGGGGCGGGAATGCGGAGATTCTAAAATCAGCATACGAGCAGAAACCGTTTCCGCTACCAGTTGCATTCGTTGCAACTGGTGCGGTTGGCTTCTTACTCCCGTTCACATTGGGGGCCACCGGCTTGCCTCAAACGGGAGGTCATCAGCCTTCGGGCTGAACGGAAACAACCCCAAAACAAAATCACACTCAAAACTTCAAAAAATTTACGGTTACAAAAATATACAAACACAACAAAAGAAACTATTAGAAGAACAGCCTTTTAAGTTTTGCCAGCATAATAGGGCCTCGAAGAGGCCACCGAGAAACACCCCTCCTGAAGGGTTTTATGTTACCCTCCGCCATTGGAAGGAAGATGCTGTTAAGCGTCCTTTCAAAACCGCTCTTGAGCGGTTAAAAACATTAGAGTGGTCTCTGGGCGAGGTGATAGACCCACAAACCGAACCGCCAATGACGAGTCACTAGAACCCTCGCAAAAAGGAGAGGTCAGTTGACCACCCCCAAGAGCTTTAACTGCTGAGAATTGATTTTCAGATGCCTTTCGGCCTTCTTTGAGACCCTCACAAAGTGATCTTTCCGAAGCATTATCAAACTGGAAAGTATTTTAAGAGCTTTACTCTGAGTGAACTTTCAATT
>NZ_JBMXHE010000101.1:0-20208 GCF_053987695.1 Palaeococcus sp. (in: euryarchaeotes) | reverse complement strand
GACGAGGAGATACGTATCTCGTGGATTTGAGAGGTAATTATCAAATATCGCCAGCCTGAAAATCTCGCTTTTTCCGCTCGCCGTTGGAGTTGTCACAACAACGTTTTTTCCCTCATAGAGGAGGCGGAGGGCTTCTGCCTGGTGCTCATAAAGGTTAAACCCCAATGCCCCAACTAGGTCATTAACTCCAGGATTTCTGAACTCAAAGGCGGCATAGGAGCCTTCCTTTGGGGGAAACTTCCTCAGAGCGACAAGCTCACTCTCTAGTTCTTCGAGCACTTTTTTCATGTTCTATACTCTGCTGCAACGTTTTTAAAGGTTTAATCCTATATTGGGAGCATGAGCTACAGAACATTGAGGGGTTGCCGTGTGGAAAGTATTATCGAAACGACTAAAGGGAGGCTTCGGGAATAGTTATATAAGCATCTGGGTTAAGTTAACTTGGTGAGTAATGTGAAAGCCGAGAGAGCAAAAGAAATTTTGTTTAACCTTCTGAAGATACCTTCCCCCTCGGGAAAAGAAGATAGGGTCGCTCTTCATATCATGGAGTTCCTCCACAGACTCAACTATGATGTGCACATTGAGAGCGATGGCGAGATAATAGACCTGATAGTCAACCCAGGAGCCGAGCTCTTCTTCGAGGTTCATATGGACACCATACCCATTAGAGCTAAACCGTTCATAAGAGGGAACATAGTCTATGGGACGGGAGCAAGCGATATAAAGGGAGGGGTGGCAGCAGTTCTTTTGATGCTCGAGAACTTAAGAAAACTGAACAGTGATTTAAACGTGGGAATAGTATTTGTCAGCGATGAAGAGCATGGGGGGCGTGGGAGTGCACTCTTCATGGAGCGCTACAAACCCAGGATGGCAGTTGTTCTCGAGCCGACTGATTTGGAGGTTCATGTAGCCCATGCTGGGAACATAGAAGCATACTTTGAAGTGGATGGTAAGGAAGCGCACGGTGCATGCCCCGAAAGCGGAGAAAATGCAATAGAGCTCACATACAGGATGATTGAAGAGCTGAAATCCCTTGAACCTTTCAAACAGAAGGGTAAGTATTTCGATCCCCACATAGGTCTCCAGGAGCTCATATGTGAAAATCCTTACTATCTAATCCCCGCACTTTGTAAAGGACGTTTTGAAGCTCGTTTGCTTCCAGAACAGGAAGTGGAGGATATTCTAGATTTATTTGAGCCAATTTTGGATGAATACACTTTGAGGTATGATTACACGGAGATATGGGATGGCTATGAACTTGATGAAGATGAAGAGATAGTGCAGATAGCAAAACGGGCAATGGAACTAACAGAAATCGAGGATTTTGGAGGTATGAGAAGCTGGACGGATGCAATAAACTTCATGTACAACGGGACAAAAACGATCGTCTTTGGACCGGGAAATCTTGATATCTCCCACACAAAAAACGAGCACATAGATGTCAGGGACATAGTAAGTGCCAGCGAATTTTTAATGGCAATAAATGAAATATATGGAAAAGAGGGTTAATTAGTGCTTCCATTTGTCCTTTCGATGTTTTATCCTTTCTCTGACGTGCTCTCTTATGAGCGCTTTCTCTTCGTGCATGATATCTTTTAGTATCTTTTCTGCCTCTTTTGCAAGTTCAAAGGCTTCTCCATATTTGCCCTCATCATAGGCATTTTTTGCCTGCTCCAATGTGGCATTGGCTGCTGTGACGTTCATTCCGAGCTCATCAAAACGCTCGATTATCCTCTCAACTTTCATTATCTCAACTTCCGCCCTTATCTGGAGATTCTTATGGAACCTCTCCTGAAAGTCTTCGCTCGCAAACCTTATCACAACTTCAGCATGTGCCTTTGCAGCTATTGCCTGTCCATATGCTTTTCCATACTCGCTCTCATTATAGGCTTCCATTGCATTATTAAGCTCCTTCTTTGCGAGCTCTAAGAGTTTTGGAGCACTTGGATTTGTGGCGTTATCTATCAGGCTTTCAGCTAGGGCAGTCTTGTTTTGGGCTATCTCTATGGCTTCCCATGCCATCTCTGCTGTTATATTCTCATTTTCCTCTGTAACGTTTTGAACCTTTTCTCTTACCCGCTCCCTGATTCTCTCCGTTATATTGGCCGAGAAGGGCGTCTTTATTATGATAACTCCTGTAACCTTCATAATCCCTAGGATTTTTGTTTGGTTGTCGGTGTTGTTGGCATTAACGTAAATCGGAAAGACCTTCTTCGAGTTCCCTATCTTTTTTATTGCTCCCATGTCCCGTCCATTCGCTATGACGATTTTAACATCCTTCAGGACATCCGGGTAGTTCTGCATCACGTATTCAAGCACCTTGATGTTCGTTTCATATCTATCTAAACCCCAGATCCTGAACCATGTTATATTCAGGTTCTGGAGATCATCCTCGTAGAGCTTTGGAACTGCTGCCGGTCCTCCTATAATGAGCACACTATCCGGTGCGTAGCTTGCTATCTCTGCCGTTATGTTTGAGTCATAGATTCCCCATGGAGTTACCACAACAGAGACGTTGAGGTTCTCAGCCAGCTTCTCGGCTAAGGCATAATCGGCTTCATTATCGCTTACCAAAATCACCAAGTTCATGTTAACCGCTGCGTCTGCTTTAATCATGGGCACTGAACTTGCTAAAACCAAAAGACCAAACAGCATTGCAAAGGCTTTTTTCCACATCATACCTATTCACCTCACTGTTTTATATCTAAAAACATCTATTTAAGCTTTTTTCATGAAATCGTTTACACAGATTCAAGTTTGTTCACAATAAAAACCCCACAGTCCTTTTTTCCATCCACACCGTTAAAAAAAGTTTGTAAACGTTTATCAGCGTTTAACGGAGAGTATATATGCTCAAAACTTAGAATGGCTTATCCAAAGGAGATTTTTCTGTCAATTAATCTCTACCATGTTGGAGAGTTAATCCAGCAATTTAGATTTTCTTTAGAAAGATGTTTTGGGTCTTCCTAGAGGTGTCCTCTATTCATCGTTCTATTCCGGATTTCCATTCAACTAAACTTCCACCGCTGGTTAATCCAACAACTTTAAATTTTCTTTAGAGAGATGTTTTTGGGAGATATTTTTGGAGGTGTCAATGATGAGATATAAACCCGAAGAGCTGACAAAACTTCCGAGGAGTGTCCAGTTTAAAAGTGGCAAAGTTATACTCATTGATCAGCTTCTGCTCCCAAGGGAATTCAAACTTGTAGAGATTGGGAGTGTTAGAGAAGTTGCTAGGGCTATAAAGACACTCCAGGTGAGGGGAGCTCCGGCAATTGGGGCAACTGCAGCCTACGGGCTGGCTTTATTGGCGGAAAAGAGCAGAGCAAAGAATAAAGATGAGTTTTTCGATGAGTTTTTCGAAGCCTATGATGTCCTAAAAAAAACACGTCCAACAGCAGTTAATCTCTTTTGGGCACTTAACAGGGTTAAGAATCTGGTGGAAGAACATCGAGAGGATTCTCTGGACGAGATAAGGAGTCTAATCGTAGGGGAAGCCCACAAGATTGCGGATGAAGATGTAGAGGCAAATTTAAGAATGGGGCACTTTGGGGCGGAAATTCTTCCTGAAGGGAACGTATTGACTCACTGCAATGCGGGAAGCCTAGCTACGGTTCATCTTGGTACTGTAGGTGCGGTTTTAAGGGTGATGCAAAAAGAGGGGAAGCTCAATCTCTTGTGGGTGGATGAGACGAGACCCGTGCTTCAGGGGGCCCGCTTATCTGCATGGGAGTATAACTACGATGGCATTCCTCTTAAGCTCATAAGCGACAACATGGCAGGCTTTGTAATGCAGCAGGGAAAGGTAGATGCTATAATAGTGGGAGCGGATAGAATCGTTGCAAATGGTGATTTTGCGAATAAGATAGGGACTTATTCCCTTGCGGTTCTTGCAAAAGAGCACGGAATACCCTTTTTCACGGTAGCACCGTTGTCCACAATTGACATGAGCCTCAAGAGTGGGAAGGAAATTCCAATAGAGGAGAGACCGAAAGAGGAGATTTTAACGTGTGGTGGATGCAAGATAGCCCCTGACGTCGATGTTTATAATCCCGCCTTCGATGTAACTCCGCATAAATATCTAACGGGGATAATAACGGACAGGGGGGTAGTTTATCCGCCCTTTGAGCGCAACCTGAAAAAACTACTCAAAGTTTGATTTTTAAGTTTTTTCGACAATGTTTATATAACCTGAAGACGAGTAGCCCTTAGGTGGTGCAAATGAAGTACGGTGAGCTGAGGGAGGAAATCAGGGCTGCATACGCAAACATTAGAAGCATGGATGACTACAGATGGGACTTGTTTGGGGATAAAATTATAGGTGTGCACAAAAAAAGCGAATTACCTGTTAGAGTTAGATTTGCCCCGAATAGAGAAGAAGCAGAAAAAATGAGTGTGGATAAGGAAAATTACGGTATCGATATTATAGTTGTTCCTGAAAGAAGGACTTTCTATATTGACAATGGAGCCTTTATTCTGAGCAACAACTTTTTGCGTTCTCTCTTAGTGGACATAAATGACCACATTGTATGGCATGGATTCAAAATCATTGAAAAAGATGGAAAACTCTTTCAGGAGGATTTCTATGAATACCTCGGAGGATTGATGGTGGAGCACATAAGAAACAATATGATAAGCGGACAGGACTACCTTCTATGGCAGTTCTACAAGTGCGAGAAGTGCGGGAAATACGTTGATATTGATAGTGTGGTTAAGCACATGCAGAAGCATGGAGTAAATCCCGCCGATAAAAGCGAGGAGAGTTATGAGGTCTTCGAGCTCAACTTCATAAAAGCCAAGGTCTTCAACAAGTTCGGCAAGGAGGTCAAGGAGGCTCAATTCAGCGATGAGGCTAAATCCTTCATAAGGGACATGTTCAAGGGAATTAAACCCTTATAATATGATCTCGAAGAATAATTTATAATTTCTTTTCATTTAATTTCAACGCTCATCCAGGTATTCTGGCTGATGTTAGTTCTGAGAACCACTCCCACCTGTTATTCAATACTAACGCCAGAAAGTCCAAATAATCCTGCAACCACCTGAAACTGACACCACGATACTTCCTCAGAAAACTGTGCTTGTTTTCACATCGTTTGTAATTACTCCGGTCATGATAAGTGCTTGGGAGAAGAAAACTTAAAAACCCTCCAGTCACAATATGCAGATAACCAATTTCAAAGACGTTATGGGGGGATCTCCCATGATGTCTGTGAAGGAAGTCCTGGGCAATATTATGGAAGGCTCTGTGGTAAGCATAATTTATGACCGATTTTCTTCAGCATGGGTAATTGGTTTGGCAATAGTCTCCTGGTTCATCCAGAAGGGGGATTTTGGTATCATATCCAATCACAATCTGCCGGTTTCAAAGCTTGCGGATGCGTCCCGATTCGTGGGCTTTGATTTGAGGAAGGCACTTAGAGAAGATAATCTTGCAATTATTGATATTTTTGGCTCGAGATATGGAAATAGGGAAGAGCTGAAGAATGTATTCTATTTAGATACGGTTGATCCAGAAACCATAAATCCCAAGATTTCCATGATATACTCAAATCTCAAGCCCCTTATGAAAGGGAAGCCAATAATAAGGCTCGTATACACCCTCGATGGAGCGGCGCTTATTCTTGGAGAAGATGAAACATTAAAGATTCTCAATCAAACATTAGCCCACAGAAGCAGGGAACTGCCCAGTTCAATCATGATCCTGCCTGTGAATAAGGATGTCGTATCCGAACGCTTTGTCTCATGGATAGCGTCAATAAGCGATTATGTTTTAGTGGGAACATCGGAAGTTACGAACAGAGGGCTGGTTGAGAGATTTCATTTAGTGAGGTCTCCTATGGAATGCTTTGAACCTACAACATATGATTTCAAAGTTTCAAAGGAAAGAAAAGTAGAGAGGCTTAAATTTAAGAAGCTTAGCCCATAATTCAAGCCGACAACACATGATTTCAAAGAAAAGAAAAGTAGAGAGGCTTAATCAGCCCCTGAATTTGGGTCTCATGCTCACCAGCAGGGGCAGGGGCCTCGGTTTGTAGGGGAAGCCTTCCGTTTTTTGTTTTATCTCCTTCATGAGGTCTTCAATCTGCATTTCATACTGTTTCCCATCCTCTCTCTTTCTGACCGTTATTGTGTTTTGCTCCTTCTCTTTCTCCCCCACGACAATTATGTAGGGCACCCATTCCTTCTCCGCCCTTCTTATCTTCTTGTTTAGTCTCTCGCTGCTGTCATCCACATCAACTCTAATCTTAGCCCCTTCAAGCTTTCCTGCAACATAGAGAGCATAATCTATGTACTGGTCGCTAACAGGGACAACCCTGACCTGTATTGGGGATAGCCACAGGGGATACATAGCTTTCTTACCCTTTGCTTGGAGCTTTGCCTGTTTTTCAAGCATTGCATACATAACACGCTCGATTGCTCCGCTCGGAGAGCAGTGAAGGATTAGCGGATATTCCTCTTTTCCTTCCTCGTTGTAGAACGTAACCCCGTAGCGTTTAGCGTTTTCAACATCTATCTGCACCGTGCTCAAAGCCGCCGCCTTATCGAGCGTATCGACGAAGTTGAACTCGAATTTGAGCACGAAGTAGAAGAATCTCTGCTTCCACATCTCTATAAGAACGGGCTTTCCGATTATGTTTGCCAGATCCACTATGAATTCCTTGTTTTCATTCCAGAAGTCCTCCGTGAACCTTATTGCCACTTCATAATCATCGGGTGTTAATCCAACCCCTCTAAGCACCTCCATGCTGAGCTTGTACTGTTTCTTGAACTCCGCTTTTGCCTGCTCCATGTTCTTGGCAACCGTATGCATATCGGGCATCGTAAAAGCCCTCAACCTTCTCAAACCGCTTAGCTCACCGCGCTTTTCTCTTCTAAATGAGTACCTTGTGAGCTCATAGAGCCTCAATGGAAGATGGCGGTAGCTTATTGTCATGTCCCTCTTCATGAGGAACTGCCCGAAACATGCTGCAAATCTAAGGAAATACCTCTTATCACCGCTTAAAACTATGTACTGCCTTGCAGGGAATCTGTTTAAGTAGCTCTTGAGCGCAGGGTGTTCGAAGTCATACATAATCGGCGTCTCAACCTCCATGGCACCGTACTCAATAACCTTCTCGCTGACATAGTTCTCGAGAAGCGATTTTATCAAGCGTCCTTTTGGATAGTAGCGGAGGTTTCCAGGATCGCTCCCCTCTTCATAATCCACCAGTTCCTGCTCGAGCATTATTCTAACATGGGCGGGCTCCTTCTCTGCCACACGGCTCTTGCTTATCTCATAGTTTGCAAACTTTTTGAGGTTCTCATAACCCGTGAAGTCGAATTTATCCACATCCACGAGCTCTCCTTCGGGTGTGAGGATGTACCAGTAGCTAACAAGCTCTTCCTCTTTTTTAAGAGCTTCTGAAACTTCCTCCTCTTTCTTCTCACCGCTGGGCACTATTGTCCTCGACAGCTCTGCCAGCGGGTGTCCCTTGCATGATATCTTGAAGGCTTTGTAGTATCCAAAGGGAGCCCTCCTAACGTTAAATCCTTCTCCCTTAAGTCTCTCTTCAATCTCCTTAAGAACCTCGAGGGCTACTTCGGGCTTTCCAAGATCGCTGCTCAAGTGTGCGAAGGGATAAACGAATATATTTTCGGCTTTAACCTGGGAAGCAACATTCTTAATTTCCTCAACTGCCTTTTGAACCACTTCCTCGGGGTTCTGCTCATCCACCTTCTCCACGCTCATAAATGCCGCCAGAACTTCTTCAAGCCTCCCTCTCTTCTGAGCTTCACTTATCTCTTCGGGCTTTGAGAGGGCCTTATCCTTAACCTCATACTCCAAATAATCGCTGTGTATCAGCAGCATTCTCATTTTTTACCACCGCCTTAACTTTAAGAGTGCTGATAAAAATACTTTTTGGCAGAGGTTATAAATTTAGCCATCGAAACTTTCTTATTCCAAAGAGCTTAAACAAAAGAGGGCGGTGGTTAAATGAAGGATCGAACTAAAAAGATGATCTATGTTGCCATTATCGCGATTTCACTCGTCGGGTTGTTCTGGTATTCCTATAACGAAGCCTCAAATGATGCGCTTAACGATTATATAGGGGATGAAGTTTGGTATGTTCCCGCAGCCAGGAATATCCTGCATCTCCTGGGTGTAAACCTCCACTACTTTGATGAAAACACTTCCTCCTACGGTGTTAACATAATCCTCCCCGAGTACAATAAAACAGTGATGAAACTCAAAGTCTGGCGCATCGCACAGGAGCTGAACTACACCGTTTATACCCCCTATCAAAACTTCCCTGCAGTCTACTATGAAATTCCCGCGGAGAATTATAATAAATTCCTAGAAAGGATTTCCAGATACAACCTCACAATAATCCCTGGATTCAAATATCCTGATAAAGAGAACATCCAGAATTATCTGAATACGGAGCATCCATACCTTGCCAAGGGGATAATATCCATTGGAATGCTCATAGAGGATAAACCTTTATGCTGGCGCCTCCCGGGTATGATAGAGCACCTTTTAATCGCAGTTTTAGTGTTTCTGAGCGCCTATGAAATCAGCAAAAGTTATCTTGCCTCATTCATAGCCTTTTTCTTTGTTGTTCTGGATCCCCTTCTCTTTGCAACGAGCGTAGCCGCAATGCTCGACATCCATTTGGCATTTTTTACGGCTCTCTTTCTTTACTTCATGGTCAGGGGTAGGGACGGGCTTGGAGGAATATCGATTGGCTTAGATGGTGCAGCAAAACTTAATGGGGCATTTCCCTACCCCGTGCTTTTCATAAAGATTCTATGGGATTGGTTGAAGGGTAAGAGTACCCTGCTGAATGCCTTTTATAAGGGGATTATCCTTCCGGGGGCCGCATTTCTCTTGGCAAATCTGCCCGCTATGGTGGCTATTGGGGCTGAGAAATGGATTAGAGAACTTTTGGGTTCTTTCAAGTGGCATTTAAGCTTTAAAGGGGAACATCCTGCCAATTCTCCCTTCTGGCAGTGGTTCATAAACGAAAAACCCTTTGCGTTCCATTACAATCCCGATATATTCGCCCATAACGACCCGATTCTACTTCTCTCAATGATACCTATGATCATAGCAATACCCTATGCGGCAAAGAAAAGGGGCAAGATATTGATTCCTTTTGGAGCATTCTGGAGTATCATTGGGTTTTATGCTCTTCAGTGGATCCTTGGGGGCAAGACACAGTTCAGCTTTTATGCCACACCCTTGGTTCCGGCAGCTGCAGTGGCACTCGGAGTTTTTGCCTATGATGTGATAAAGTGGGAGTACTTTGAGAAGTCCTTGAAAATGTACTGGGAGTGGATTACGAGGGCATTTAGAGAAGTTATAATGCTCTTTAAGGGACGTGAAGGACAAAAAGAGGACACAAAAAATTTAAGAAGCGATGAAGGCAATGACATCTGTGATTCATGACGCCTTCTATAATTTTGTGGGGTGAGAGCATGATTGAATTGTTGAGTGCGACACTATTAATGGTTATCATGATTGATCCCAGTGATAAGATACTCCTGATAACGCTCCTCAAGGAGGATTTCCATTTGGAAGACATAAAGCAACTTATAGTAAGAGCAAACTTTATCGGACTTTTGCTCTTGGTAATATTTGCTGTTGCTGGTAAAATCATACTTCAGGATATTTTCCACATCGAACTCGATGCACTAAGGGTGGCAGGGGGCTTTGTACTATTTAAAATAGGTCTTGAGGCACTGGAAGGGGGTGGAATGGTTACATTAAAGAAAGAGAAGAATATCCTTGCTCTAGCCGCTGTTCCGGTGGCAACTCCTCTAATAGCAGGTCCAGCGGCGATAACAACGGCAATTACCCTCACTGCAGAACAGGGTATAACGGTGTCAATCGGAGCCACATTCTTAGCCATCCTTTTTACAGCGTTCATAATGTTTATAACCCTCTATATTGCCGAGAATGTAAGTAAAACTACCCTAGGTGTCTTCATACGTATTATAGGTCTCTTTACCATGGCTATTGGAGCCCAAATGATGGTTCAGGGTGCTGGGGGGATTCTCGTTAAGATACTCCTCAACACCAGCTAGAGACAAGTTTTTAAGGTCTCCTTTCTTTTTCCTCTTAGGTGGAGAATATGACAAAGCTGGAACTAGCGAGAGTCAAAGGAACGAGAGATCTCCTTCCCGAGGATATGGTGAGGAGAAGATACGTTTTTGAGAGCATAAGGGAAGTTTTCGAAAGATATGGCTTCAGGGAGATTTTAACGCCAACATTTGAGTACACTAAGCTCTTTCAGCTGAGAAGCGGTGAAGAAGTTGTAAACCAGCTCTATGCTTTCGAGGACAAAGGGGGAAGAAACCTTTCTCTAAGACCCGATTTAACTTCAAGCGTTGCAAGACTCTTTGTAAATTCATTCCAGACAGCACCAAAACCTCTTAGATGGTACTACATTACCAACATGTTCCGTTATGAAGAACCCCAAAGTGGACGCTTGAGGGAGTTCTGGCAAGCGGGCATTGAGCTAATAGGCTCTTCAAGAATTGAAGCAGATGCTGAGGTGATAGCTCTCCTGATAGAGTCATATATTGCCACCGGTCTCAAGGAATTTACGGTTAATATAGGGGACAGGCTCCTCCTTGACGAGTTCGCAAGGATGCTCGGTGTAAAAGACGATATCGGGCTGATGCGTCTCATCGATAAGAAGGATAAGATGGAGAGGGAAGATTTTATTGGAGCTCTTAAGGAATTCGGGCTCGATGATAATGGAGTTGAAAAGGTTTTGGCTTTGATTGAGCTTAAAGGAAAACCCGATGAAGTTCTGCCCAAAGCGTATGAACTCTTTAGGAGTGATGAAGCGAGGGAGGAGCTGAAGAAGATAGAGGAAATTTTTGAGCTTTTAAAATCCTATGGGCTCTACGAATATGCCCTGATAGACTTTGGAATTGCTAGGGGATTTGACTACTATACAAGCATAGTATTTGAAGCCATAGCTCCCAACGACCTTGGAATAGGTTCCATAGGCGGTGGAGGCAGATATGACAATCTCATAGAAGTTTTTGGGGGAAAATCCACTCCAGCAACAGGTTTTGCCATAGGTATAGAGAGATTGATTCCAATCTTGGAAAGCAAAGGTCTCTTACCCGAATTTAAGATTGGAAGCGATGTTTTCGTAGCATACATAGGAAAGGAGCTTGAGATAAGGAAGAAAGCCGTGGAAATAACCCAAGCTTTGAGAAGAGAGGGACTAAAGGCGGAATATGATGTGCGGGGGAGAAAGCTTAGAAAAGCTCTGGATTATGCAAATGCATTGAATATCCCGTGTGTTGTGATTCTCGGAAAGAGAGATCTCGAACAGGGCAGGGTTACTATAAGGGACATGGAGAGCGGGGAGCAGTTTGAAGTTCCTCTCAATGCGATAGTGGAAAAGGTTAAAGGTCTACTGAAGAAATAAAAATGGTGGTTGAAATGATGCCCATGAAAGGTATGAACCCAAAGCAGATGCAGAGGATGATGAAGCAACTTGGAATAAGGATGGAGGAGCTGGGAGGAGTTAAGGAAGTTGTGATAAAGCTTGAAAACAAGGAAATTATAATTAAGGAGCCGGGAGTTACAGTGATAACTGCCATGGGTGAAAAGAGTTACCAGATAGTTGGTAAAGAGGAGATTAGAGAAATTTTGAACATAAGCGAGGAAGATATAAAACTCGTCATGGAGCAGGCAGGGGTAGACTACGATAGCGCTAAAAAAGCATTGGAAGAAACAAAAGGAGATTTAGCAGAGGCTATCCTGAAGCTTCAGGAGTGATCACTCCTCCCCATGCTCCTTTTCAAATGCTTCTATCGCTTTCATTAGAGGTATGAGATGCATTAGAGCGGGTCCTCCTGCCATCAGAACCGCTACTAAGCCTGCTTCTACGAGTTCTTCCTTCTTTGCACCTGCTTCAAGTGCCTTCTGTGTATGGAGGTATATGCACCACTCACAGCCAGCAGCTATCCCAAGTGCCAGAGCTATCAGTTCTTTTTCCCTCGTGGTTAGGGCTTTGGTTTCGACAACTTCTCTAAGGAACCTTGAAAATGCGGCCATCTCTTTGGGATGGTTCTTTCCCAAAACTCCTAAAAGCTCCTCTATTTCCTTAAGTTTGATGCTAACATCCTCCCCGTTCATGGAGTCCACCGGTTTAACTTTAGAACAGAGCATATAAAGGCTTATTGGGAACCAAAGGTTTTGAACTTTTAGTATTCTTTAGCTGGATACGTTTTCCAGAATTCTGAAAATTATCTCCTTAGCGGGCTTGGGGAGGATTTCCAGCTGTTTCTTTAAAATCGGAATTATTGGATCAAACATATGCATCCTTTCTTTGGGAATTTTTCTGGACATGGATTCGAGGAGATAAAAAGCGTGCACCATAGTTTTCCGATTCTTCAGGAAGTGCGGCATTCTCTCCATAACTTCCAATGCAATTTCATCGCTCCATCTCTTGCTGAAATAGTACTCAAAAAAGTTTAGAGCTGCAATGTTGGAGGTTTCATCCTTTGAATGGAGCCATTTTCTCATCACATCCACAATGCTCCCATCAATTTTTGTCAGATTGGCAAGCGCTCTAACCGCTTTTATCCGAATCCAGCTGTTTTTGCTTTTTGCTATATTGAAGAGCTTTGGAATCAACTGGGAGAGCTTTCTCATCTCCACCTCATCCAGTTCTTCAGAAAGTTTGTATATCTCCCTCAGGGCGTCCATTCTCTTTTCTTCCTCATCCAGCATCTCCAGTATACTTTCAACCTTCAATTTCCCCATCCTTTCAAAATATTCTTCAAGCTTGGGGTTGCCTTTTCCTTCCTGTTCACCCTTCCACTGCTCCATCATTCTTAATGCCTTTGGGGTTTTATGCCTCGGAACCTTAAATTCATGAAGCAGTGGGGGCTTTCCCTTTTCCGATATTTTGGGTTTTGGAAGGGCGTAAACTGGATGGGAGAGCACTAAACCCCCTATGCGGGATGGTTTATTCAAGACTCTCTCCAGCACCTCACTGAGCCATTCCAGTGTGTATTTATCCCCAATGCTTATGGCGAGGTCGATTGCCTCCATATACATGCCCCTGCTCAACAGCTCGTTTATTTTTTCAATCGCCTCTTCTCTTCTTGAACGGTAGTATTCGGAGAAAATACCCTCCAGAAGAGTTATAACCTCCTGTGCTTTCTTTCTTATTATCCAGTCTTCTTTTTTCAGGAGCTTTTTAACCTTTGTGAGTATAACTGGCAATTTTTCGATATCTTCCTTTGTCAGGGGGAGGTATGCCAAACCCTTAATGGTCTCTAGGACAGACTCAACGATATAACTATCCTCCCTTTCGAGCAGCGCGGGAATTTTAGATATGAGCTTTTTGATTAAATCTGTATTTTTTGAAGATCTAGCCAGGTTATACATGATTTTCATACATGCTGCAGTTATATAGGGATCATCGGAAGCTGTGGATATGTCTAACATGGAAATAACATCTTTTGAGGGATTTTCAAGGATCACATTCTCAAGAACCTCCGCAATATAGGAATGGGTGAGCTCATTGTTGGAGGAGGTTATGATATCCCTCATTTTTTGAGAGAGTAATATGAAATCTTCATTTTTTAAGGAGACCCCCATTATTAATGCTTTCAATGTTTTCAAAGCCTGTAACTTTAGGCTTTCATCCGTGGTTCCGGCAATGTCCAAAATCTTTCCCAGCGATTTTTTAATGAGTTTTTCTCTTTCTTCCGGACCCATCTTCTTACAGATGAGCTCAAGTGCCTTTAAAGATCTCTTCTTAACATTATCATCTTTATCATCCAAAAGCTCAACAAGAGCATAGATAACCCTCTCATCTTTTCTTGCCATATCTACTACATCCAGCATACGCCAAGAAGTCAAGGTTTCCTTTATTTTATCCTTTAAGTTCGATTTTCCAAATATCATAGGCATTTATATATTGAAT
The DNA here is from genome assembly GCF_053987695.1 of Palaeococcus sp. (in: euryarchaeotes). Lineage (NCBI taxonomy): Archaea > Methanobacteriati > Methanobacteriota > Thermococci > Thermococcales > Thermococcaceae > Palaeococcus > Palaeococcus sp. (in: euryarchaeotes). Next base: position 6,259 of record NZ_JBMXHE010000101.1, on the reverse strand, counting down.
TTATAACTTTTAACCCTTTCTCGCAGCACCCAAGATACTGTTAAGGACTTTTGATAATGATCTTAAAAGATAATAAAGCTACACCATTGCCATGATTATCCTAACAGTACCAGCACCCAAAGACCTAAATATCCTTAAGAAAATCTCATGAACGATGAAGGTTGTAGGAGTAATTAGACACTCTCAAAGGAAGAGGATAAATAGGGAGGAATTCAAAGAGCTATTGACCAGTGCTGGCTATGAAGTTCTGGAAATTGTAGAACAGGTCAGGGAGGAGAGCCCTCGCTATAACATTGGCAGGGGAAAGCTTGAGGAGATAAAGAACCTTGTTGAGGAGCTCAAGCCCGAGAAGGTCATATTTGCGAACCGTCTAACGCCTTCCCAGGCTTACAACCTATCAAAAGAGCTTAAAGTGGATGTAATGGATAAATGGCAGCTCGTTCTGGAAATTTTTGGAAAGAGAGCTCATTCAAAGGAAGCCAAGCTCCAGGTTGAGCTGGCAAATCTTGAATATGAAATGCCCCTCGTAAAGGAAGCCATAAGAAGGATAAAGCTCGGAGATAGAGCAGGGTTTAAGGGTATGGGTGAGTACCAGACGCAGCAGTACCTCAAGCATATTCGCTACAGGATGGGCCGCATAAGAAAAGAGCTCGAACGGGTAAAAGAGGATAGGGCCGTGAAGAGGAAGCGGAGAGAAGAGGTAGGATTTATACTCCTTGCCCTAGCGGGATACACAAATGCCGGAAAATCTACACTTCTGAATGTCCTGGCAGGAGAAGAGCTGGAAACCAGAGATCAAATGTTCACGACACTCAGTACAACCACAAGAAACTTTAAGGTAAAGGGAAAAAAAGTTTTAATCACAGATACTGTGGGATTTATAGACAATTTGCCTCCTTTCATAGTTGAGGCATTTCATTCAACACTTGAGGAGATAATTCAGGCGGATATAATTCTCTTGGTTCTTGATGTGAGTGAGCCATGGAGTGAGATAAAGAGAAAGTTCTTAGCATCCATTCACGTTCTTAGAGAGCTGAAGGCTCTGGATAAACCCCTAATTGTTGTGCTAAACAAGAAGGATTTAACTTCAAAGGAGGATGTGGAAGATAAGAGGAAAGAAATTCTGAAGTTGAGTGGGGAGAGGGGAATCGCTCTTGATGGTGTGGCATCGGTCTCCGCCATGGAAGGCGATCTTGAGGAGCTTTTCAAAGTTTTAAATGAAGTTATACTGAACCTTCCCAAATTCCGCGTGTTTAGCATTGTTGTTGAGGATAGCGAAACTGTTCCAAAGGTGCTATCCCTTTTGAGGGAAATAGGGGAAATAATTGACGTCAAATATGGAGAAAAAACCCGGATAATCGCGTATATTCAGATGGGGATGATAAAAGAACTCACAAAGCTAGGAATTGAAATACGGGCGAATTAGAGAAATCCGGCAAAAGAGAAGAGCTCGAAGAGTGTTAAGGCTATGAAGATTGCCGTCAGAGGTGTGGCAACCCAGCCAAAGATTATGTCTTTTATTATGCCCCTGTTTATACCCTGTCCCGTAGCTAGCCCAACACCCATAACACCACCCACAATAGCCTGACTTGAGCTCACAGGGAGACCTAAAATGTTTGCAGCGCTAACCGCCATTGCAGAACCGAATTGAGCGGCAAATGCCGATATAGGTCCCAATGAGGTTATTTCCTTTCCAACAGTGTGCATAACGGCATAGCTGAATGTGAGGGCACCCAGAGCCAGACTTAAAGCACCAAAAATTCCGGCCATTTTAGGCCCCATGAATCCGGCGCCCACAATGGGCCCTGTGGCATTTGCGACCTCATTTGCTCCAAAGTTGAAAGCCATATACGAGCCGCCCATTACGGCAAGCCATTTGTACAGGAGCTCAATGTTTCTGATGCTTTTCATCCGGTTTATTATCTTTCCATAGATTTTGTAAAGGATTGCTGATACAAACGCTGCAATTAGGGGAGATAGTATCCATGCTCCAGCTATTTTTGTGAGGGTATACCATTTTAGAGGAGCGTTTATAGCAATCCCAACTCCCACAACACCTCCTATTATCGCTTGGGTCGTCGAGACGGGAAGCCCTTTGATGGTGGCTATCGTGACCCAAACTCCCGCAGCTAACAGCGCTATGATGGCGAGATGGAGGGTTAAATATCCTTCGGGAATAATACCCTTTCCTACAGTTTTCATGACTTTGTAACCCTCCAGATATGCCCCAACCAAAACAAAAACGGCTATGGTAAGGGTGGCTTGCTTGAAAGTTAATATGTTCGCCCCCACGGCTGTACCCATAGCATTTGCACTATCATTGGCCCCGATATTCCACGCGATATAGAATCCCACTGCAAGAACCGCCATTGCTAATGCTTCCATCCTTCATCCCCGCTCTGGAGTTTGATATATAGACTATATAGTTGAAGCTCCTGTTTTAAACTTTTCTTAAATGTGTGCATTCTTTACAAATGTAAAATGCCTCATTAGTGAAAGGTAGTGCTGATTTATATACATTAACCATAACTTGTGTTCACTTTTACCCAAAGACACTTGCCGAAGACGTTTTCTTTCTATACCGAAAACTAAATAAATGCTTTTTATCAACAAAACATGAAAACTTATTGGGAGGAAGAGAAAATGATAGAAATCCGTTTTCACGGTAGAGGTGGACAAGGTGCTGTTACAGCTGCCAATATATTAGCAGGTGCTGCATTCGCAGAAGGCAAATACGTCCAAGCATTCCCGTTTTTTGGCGTTGAAAGGAGAGGTGCTCCAGTTACAGCATTTACAAGGATTGATGAAAAACCGATTAGGATAAAGACCCAGATTTATGAACCCGATGTTGTTGTGGTTCTAGATCCTTCCCTACTTGAGGTCGTTGACGTCACTGCAGGTCTCAAGGAAGGGGGAATAGTAATCGTAAACACAGAGAAAACAAAGGATGAGGTTCTCAAGTCTCTGAAAAAGAAGCCAAAGAAACTGGCAATAGTCGATGCTACAAGCATAGCCTTGGATGTTCTCGGACTTCCAATCACAAACACATCTATTCTCGGCGCAATTGCTAAAGCGACGGGCGTTGTAAAAATTGAGAGCGTTGAAGGTGCTATTAAAGACACATTCTCAGGAGAACTAGGAGAGAAAAACGCAAAGGCTGCGGCAACAGCTTTTGAGAAGACGGACATTTATGAACTTTGATTTTCCTTTACTTCAATTCATTATCAAATAAGTTTGTAGTTCAGCAAATGGAGGAGGGATTTAATTTGAACACTCTATTCGGAGCCAAAAAGGAAGAAGCAAAGAAAATTGCACTCACTTCCGAGAAGGAGTATCCTGAAGCTCCTATCTCTCTTGAAACCACTTTATCCAACTTTACGGGAGATTGGAGGACATTCATACCTGAAATTAACGAAGAGAAGTGCGTTAAGTGCTACATATGCTGGAAGTTCTGCCCTGAACCTGCCATATACATAAAGGAAGATGGCTACGTTGCAGTGGACTACGATTATTGTAAGGGTTGTGGAATCTGTGCAAACGAGTGCCCAACAAAGGCAATAACCATGATAAGAGAGGAGAAGTGAGGTGGGAGCATGAAGAAAGTTTTAAGTGGAAACTATGCGGCTGCTTATGCTGCCAAGCATGCAAGAGTTGAAGTTGTGGCTGCTTATCCAATTACTCCCCAAACTTCAATAATTGAAAAAATCGCCGAATTTTTAGCGAATGGGGAGGTAGAGAATCTTCAATACGTTCCGGTTGAGAGCGAGCACTCAGCTATGGCTGCATGTATAGGCGCATCAGCTACGGGAGCTAGAACCTTTACGGCAACATCAGCCCAAGGTCTTGCCTTGATGCATGAGATGCTCCACTGGGCAGCGGGGGCAAGACTCCCCGTAGTCATGGTGGATGTTAACAGAGCCATGGCACCACCATGGAGTGTTTGGGATGATCAAACTGACTCTCTAGCTCAAAGGGACACAGGATGGATGCAGTTCTATGCCGAGAACAATCAGGAAGTCTATGATGGGGTTCTGATGGCTTTCAAAATTGCTGAGAAGGTCAACCTTCCGGCAATGATCATCGAGAGCGCTTTTATACTTAGCCACACCTACGATATTGTTGACATGCCGGAGCAGGAAAAGATAGATGAATTTTTACCACCAAGGAAGCCCCTCTACACACTTACAGACTTTGACAATCCAATATCCGTAGGCTCATTGGCAACTCCAAATGATTACTATGAATTTAGATACAAGATTGCTAGAGCTATGGAAGAAGCCAAAGAAGTCATCAAAGAGGTCGGAAAGGAGTTTGGAGAGCGTTTTGGTAGAGATTATTCACAGATGATTGAGCTTTATAGAACAGAAGATGCAGAAATAGTGTTCATGGGACTTGGCTCACTTATGGGCACCGTTAAAGAAGCCGTTGACGTCCTCAGGAATGAGGGATACAAAGTCGGTGCAGCAAAGGTCAGATGGTTCAGACCCTTCCCCAAGGAGGAGCTTTATGAATTGGCTAAAAATGTCAAGGGAATTGCAGTTCTCGACAGAAACTTTTCATTCGGACAGGAAGGAATCCTCTTCAACGAAGCCAAGGGGAGCCTGTATAATACAGACGCAAAGCCCCTCATGAAGAACTACATAGTTGGACTTGGAGGAAGGGACTTCACGGTACAGGATGTGAAGAAAATCGCTGATGATATGAGGGCTCTCATCAAGAAGGGCGAGATAGACAAGGAAATTGATTGGTTCCACTTAAAGAGGTGAGAAAGATGGAAATTCCCGAAAACGTTAAAAAGAGATTATCCCTCCCAGCTGAAGAGTACTTCTATGCCGGACACACCGCCTGCCAGGGATGCGGTGCAGCCCTTGGACTTAGGTACGTGCTCAAGGCTTACAAAAATAGAGCTATATTTACAATTCCAGCATGCTGTTCTACAATTATTGCTGGAGCATGGCCATACTTGACTTTCGGTGCTCCCCTATTCCAGACAGCTTTTGAAACAACGGGTGCTGTCATCGGGGGAATAGAAGCGGGCTTAAAAGCCAAAGGATACAAGGTCAAAGGCGAAGATGGAATAATGGTCGTTGGATGGGCTGGAGATGGAGGTACTGCGGACATAGGTCTCCAAGCACTGAGTGGATTTCTTGAGAGAGACCACGATGGTCTTTACATAATGTATGATAATGAGGCTTACATGAACACGGGAATCCAGAGATCAAGCTCCACACCAAAGGGCGCATGGACCACGAACACGCCCGGAGGAAAGAAGCACTTCCTTGAGCAGAAACCAAAGAAAAAGGTCATTGACATAGTCATTGCCCACAAACCGGCCTATGCGGCTACGGCAAGCATTGCTTTCCCCGAAGACTTTATAAGGAAGCTCAAGAAGGCACAAAAAATAAAGGGTGCCAGCTTCATACAGCTCTTTGCTCCATGTCCAACCGGATGGAGAAGTCCAACGGATAAATCAATCGAACTCGCCCGCTTAGCAGTTCAAACAGCATACTTCCCGCTATTTGAATATGAGGGTGGGAAGTACAAGATAAACATGCCGAGCACCAAGAAGGAGCCGAAACCTCTCGAAGAATACCTCAAGCTTCAGGGAAGATTCAAATACATGACCAAAGAGGACATAGCCGCACTTCAGGAATGGGTGCTCAGGGAATGGGAGGAACTTAAGAAGAAGGCTGAGATGTTTAAGTGAGCCTCCCCTTTAATTTTATAAAGGTTGGATATGAACGTTGGTAGAGGTGGTTGGAATGGCTGAAAGTCCGTTTAAGGAGGAAATTGAGAGGGTTGAGAAGGAGTATAGCGAAAAAATGACTCCTGGAGCAATTGTCTATATCCCCGGAAGCAGTGTGATAAACAAAACTGGGTCTTGGAGAGTTTTTATGCCTGAGTTCAAAAGGGATAAATGTGTAAGATGCTATCTATGCTATATCTACTGCCCTGAACCTGCCATATACTTGGATGAAGAGAACTATCCGGTATTTGACTACGATTATTGTAAGGGTTGTGGAATCTGTGCAAACGAGTGCCCAACAAAGGCAATCGAGATGGTTAGAGAAGTTAAGTGAGGTGGTATAAATGCCGATGAGAAAGGTTATGAAAGGTAATGAAGCTGCTGCCTGGGCCGCCAAGCTTGCAAAACCAAAAGTTGTTGCTGCATTCCCAATTACACCATCAACACTCGTTCCCGAGAAGATTAGTGAGTTCGTTGCAAATGGAGAAATGGATGCCGAATTCGTAAAGGTTG
>NZ_JBMXHE010000100.1:0-20509 GCF_053987695.1 Palaeococcus sp. (in: euryarchaeotes) | reverse complement strand
TAAACCTCAAATCCCATGGTTTAAAGTAGTCCTCCTCTATTAAAAATATTGAGTAAGGCTTTTATTCTAAGCTCTCCTCATTTTATTCCATGAAGAAGCTGGCATTCCTGATGTTGCTACTGCTGCTTGCATCCCCTGTGAGTGCAAAAACTCTCATAGTGAGTGCTGACCAGGATGAAACCATAGCCCAGTACCTTGCGAGCTATTTAAATGCAACTCTAATCTTAATTCCCTGGGGAAGCCAGGATACGCTGTATCTTGAGCAAATAAAGGCTCAAAATCCAGATAGGCTGATAATAGTTGGGGGAAGATACGCCGTTCCCAGGATGTTTGAAGTGGGAAACTTTGAACGCTATGGGGGCAAGGATAGACTTGAAACGGCGCAGATAGTTCTGGAGCACTTTTTTAACCTCTCAAAACCTCAGGACATCGTAGTATACCCCTCAAAGGAAGAGGTCATTAAATTCATAAGAGAGGGAGGAGAATGGGAGATTGTAAGCGGAAACTCAAGCGTGGCACTCAGATGGTCGTACCTAATAGAGAATGAGCTTTCAAGATATGAAGGGAATGAAAAAAAGCTGGTATTGGTCGGAAATGTGAAAAACAACCCTCTCCTAAACCAAACATGGGAGAGGGAGGAGCTGCCCGAGGTCTACACATTCTATCCCTCCATAATTCTTATGAACGGCACGCTGTTCATAACGGGGAGCGATGAAAATCTACCCTTAATAGAACGCTTTTTTGAAGAGAACAAGGATTTTGATAGGAACGAAAGCCTGAAACTCGGAGTGCTGTTACTGGTACTCCTCATAGGATTTCTGTTTACCGTGAAAAATAAATGGCTTTACCTGGGAGCGTGGCTCCTAACCGCCGTGTGGATCCTCTACAGCATAGATGCATTTAAGATAGCTTGGGACACGCTCTTCGTGTACCTCGATGGAGCGCTCTCCCTCAAATACCTGGGACACTATGAAACCATTATCGGTGGAAGGGGATTTCCAGGTCTTTCATACCTTTTATTTGTTTTCTTTCACTTGTTTAAACCCACTGTCGAAAGTGCGATATTCTACCAGCTTTTCATGCTCTCTCTGCTCCTGTGCTCCCTCTTCATATTCTTTAAAAATGAAGAGCTCGCCCTGATTTCCTACCTCTTCCTCCTCTCAATACCCCTTTTCAGGGAATATGCCTATACCCTCTCAACTGAGCTGACATTCCTCACCCTGCTTACCATATCCCTCTCACTTTTGAAGGTTAGGGGTATACAAAATACGATTATTGCTTCATTCTCTCTGGCACTTGCAGGACTTGCCCGCTTCCAGGCTTTAATTTTACCCTTCATAATCCTTATTCTCTTTAGAGATGCTTATGGACTTCTATTCCTCATGACTTCAATAGCTTTCTATTTTGGAATCGGGTTTTCTGCAAGGGAAGGCTTCATGGCTTATCTTGGAGAGGCTTCATCGAAGGGAATTAACAACACCCTGATAGTGAGTAATTTTAAGTTCTATCTACCTGTCTTTCTTTTATATTCCCTACTCCCTCTGCTTCTTCTAATCTGGAGCTTTTTTAAAGGGAGGAGGAAACCTACGCCCTCTCTGGGATTGGCAATTTTTTACACCATGGCACCCCTCTTCTGGGTTGCTCAGGATGAACGGTACATCTTACCCGCCATATTTTTCTTGATAATATCTTCAATCGAGACTCTTAAAGTGGAGAAAGGTGACTAAGTTCTGCTTTAGTTATTGTCATCTAGTTAAATTAAATAGGAGATTTCTCACAGGAAGGCAACGATAGAATTTTATGGTGCTATGTCCTCTTATATCTGGTGGTGCTATGAATCCAGAAGGATTTTTGGAAGTCATTACCGGCCCCATGTTTGCAGGGAAGACTACGGAGCTTATAAAGAGAATAGAGCGTCAGATATTTGCAAAGAGGAAAGCAGCACTCTTTAAGCCATCTATAGACAATAGATACAGCGAAGATCATGTGGTTGCACACAACGGTCTCAAATACGAAGCTTTTGTAATACCCAACAATGAGGAAGGTGTAAAACAGATTTATGATATCACAAAAAGAGAAGGCTATGAGGTTATCGGAATTGATGAGGTGCAGTTCTTCCCGATGTCAATTGTGGAGGTTTTGAATAAACTTGCTGATGAAAACATATACGTAATAGCTTCTGGACTAAATCTGGACTTCAAAGGAGATCCTTTTGAGGTTACAAAAGAATTACTGGTCAAAGCGGACAATATAATTTATCTAACTGCAGTATGCACCATATGCGGAGCACCAGCTACACGCACCCAAAGGTTGATAGATGGAAAGCCAGCTCCCAGAGACTCCCCAATAATCCTCGTTGGAGGAAGTGAGGCATATGAGGCGAGATGTAGGAAGCATCATATAGTCCCGTGAGGTGATGTTATGCTGTCAAGGGTAAGGGAGAAGTTCAAGTTTGAGGCTGCTCATGCCCTTCTGCTCGGGGAGACTTTGGAAGAGATGCATGGGCATACTTACCATTTGGAAGTTGTTGTTGAAGGAGAAGTCGAAGAGGGCTATGTTGTTGATTTTCTTGAACTCAGGAGGATCGTGGAGCGTGAGGTAATAGAGAAACTTGACCATAGGAACCTGAACAAAATTTTCGCAAATCCAACCACGGAGAATATAGCCCTGTGGATAGGGGAACGTATAAGAGAAGGTCTTCCAAAGAGACTCAAGCTTCACAAAGTTATTCTCTGGGAAGGAGACGAAAACGGGGTTGAATTTGAATTTTAGATTTCCATTGCTTTTGAGAACTGCCGGAAAATCCTTAAAAATTATTCGCCTCTATGATTTTTGGCGAGCGGGTGAGATCATGGAAGCAGTAAGTGCCGAGAAATTAAACATATACTATAATGGAGAAAGAGCTGTTGAAGATGTTACATTTACGCTTAAAGAGGGTGAAACACTGCTCCTCTTGGGCCCTAACGGCGCGGGGAAAACAACTCTATTACGAGTGATTGCCGGAATTCACCAGAATTACGATGGAAAACTCTCAATCTTCGGAAAAGAACCGGATAAAGTCAGAGACATCCTATCTTACGTTCCCCAGAGCCATACCCTTAATGAGAGGGTTCCCCTTAAGAGTATTGAAGTCGTTTCTATGGGAGGTCTTTATAGGAAAGGTTTTGTACATACAAAAATCCCAAGGGAGATAAAAAAAGATGCCAAAGAAGCTTTGGAATTCGTTGGGCTTGCAGATGTTAAGGACAAAGCATTTAATGAACTCAGCGGCGGTCAGAAGCAGAGAGTTCTTCTAGCCCGGGCATTAATATCACATCCAAGGCTTTTACTGCTCGATGAGCCCCTTTCAGCGCTTGATCCCTCTGCCAGAGCTGAAGTTACAGGCATATTAGGAAAAATAAAGCGTGAAAAGGGCATTTCCATGATAATTACTACCCACGACATCAATCCTCTAGCTGAAGTGGGAGATAAAATAATGCTCCTAAACAGAAAACTGGTAGCTTATGGATCTCCCGAGGAGGTTTTGAAGGATGATACAATAGCCAGAGTATATGGACCTCAATCAAAGGCTTTGCGGGTAGGGAAGAGAATATACTGCATAATAGGAGATGCGCACTTTTTTAAGGGGGGTAAAAGATGATCCCGGAATATCTCCTAAGAGCTCTATTAGCCAGCCTTATGGTGAGTGTTCTTTTAGGTCTCTTAAGCCCTCTGATAAACATGAAAGGATTGGCATTTCTCACACACGCCACATTTCATTCCCTTCTCTTTGGTGCAGTCCTTGGGATGAGTTTGGGATTGATTATCGGAAATCTCGGAATTGTGGTATGGGTTGCCATGATAATCACAGTTCTAGTCGTCATGTCAATCGCATTCTTGGAGGATAGAGGATTTACGAGTGATGCTTCCGTGGGAATCATAGCGAGCTTTGTAGCAGGGGCGACGGTTCTAGCTTTTGGGCTCCTCTACAATGTTATGGCAAGCAAACCCTATTTCGCTCTCTCGGAGAGCATAATATCTTATTTGACAGGAGAGATATTTCTGATCACCATGAATGATCTGACAATGCTCGTTCTTGCCGGAACTCTCGTGTTTTTTCTCATGGCTTTCCTGTACAACGATTTTCTCTATGTGAGCTTTGATCCCGAGGGTGTTGAGAGTTATGGGGGGAATGTCAGGGCTTATCTGATGCTCTTATATGTGATAGTTGGAGTTATAGGAGCCCTGATAGTCAAAACAGTCGGGCTGATAACTCTCCAGGTTATAGCTGTTTTACCCGGGGCAATTGCCATGATGCTGAGCGACGATTTGAGGAGGATAATAGGGATAAGCATCCTTCTAACCCTAGTGGTTGAGGTCTCATCGAGCCTTTTAGCCTACTACACCAACATACCTCCCAGCGGTCTGGCAACAATTTTCCTGGGTGCAATCTATGGGGTGCTCCTCCTGAGAAAGCACTAACTCTCTTGGAGCATAAAACTAAAGGTTTATAAACAATTGCCGAAATACTATAGTACGGTGTAAACATGAGAAATGGCGAGCATTTTGAAAGGCTAATAAGCACGGGACTTGAGCTGGCCACAAACATAGATGCAAGGGCAGTTGTCATCTTAAATCCGGGCATTCCTATAAATATCCCCGAGAGTGAGATACCCCTTGTGATAACGGGGAAAAACTTTGAGATAGGCGAGAAGTACATATCAATTCCCGTCCCTCTGGATCTGGGACTTGAAAATGTGCTAAACTTGATATCCGCCTTTCTCATGGAGCGTGGGATAATTGAAGAGGGAGATAGCTTTGTTTATGTTTCTTTAAATCTGATAGGAATCAAAGAAGCAAAGAAGGGGGGAGTCCTTTCAAAGGCATTCTTTTCTTCAACACAGAACGTAATGCAGACGCTCCTTGAGATTGCCATAGAGCTGAGCGCAGAAGGGAGAGAAGGCATCCCTGTCGGAACCATATTTGTGATAGGAGACACGAGCAACGTCCTGAAGCACTCCCACCAGATGGTTCCCAACCCCTTCAAGGGCTACAAGTTCAACATTCTGGATAAAAACGTCAAAGAAATCATAAAAGAGTTCTCCTTTTTGGATGGGGCTTTCATATTCTCAAGGACAGGAAGAGTAATTGCCGCGGGGAGATATTTGGATGTTGACGCAAAGAAGCTCAAGGTAGAGGTTCCCCAGGGTCTTGGAAGCAGACACATAGCAGCGGCGGGAATAACCAAAATCACAAAAGCTATAGCCATAACTATCTCAGAAAGTGGAGTAATACGAATATTCAAAGATGGCAGCATTATTTTAGAGTACAATCCAAAGATGAGGTACTAATCTTTCCTGTTTTTATGTAAGCTTCCATGGATGGCAGCATTATTCTTGAGTACAACTTAGAAACTAAGTCTTTCCATTCTTTATGTAGGGCTTTCCTATGGCTATGCTGAATCCCTTGAATGAATCATCCTTCTTATTGAACTCCAAGGCAAGGGGAAGACCGTTATCCTCATTTATAACTATCCTAACGATTCTAGCTCTTGAGTGCTCGCTCAGATAATCCTCCTTGAGCTGCTCGTAGTGCTCTATGGCCTCTTTAACGCTCTCCTCGTGCATGTGGTAGATTTCCTTCGAGTAGTTGCTGTGCTCCTTAATCCGCTCAATCATTTCATCCCTATCCAATTTATCACACCCTAAATTTTAGTCCAGTATCCATCCTCTTTTTTAAATATCCCCCTCTTCTCCGCGATGAGGAGTGCTTCCTCGAGCTTCTCCTTGGGGACGTTTATTCCATGGAGCTGATTAAACAGCTCTGTAATTTCATCAGATGTAACTTGTTTTCTTTCCTCAAAAATGTTTCCCACGAGGTTTATCATGTCCTCAACGAAATTCCATGGGAATATTATCCATGCCCAGTCAATTTCTTCTCCAAAGTACGTTGGCTTGAGTTTTGTACCTTTAATCGTTAAAAGGGTTGCAATTTTAATTTCTGCCGGGTTCTGGCTCTCCACGTAGTTCCTGGCGAGGGTTAAGCTCTCTCCCGTGTCTGAAATATCATCCGCAATAAGGACTTTTTTACCCTCTAATTTGTAGTTTGAACCATATTTAAGCCTGGCCTTCCCATCAGGGGCGGCAGTTATTCCCCAGTGTTCAATTTTTAGGCTTATCAAATCCTTCACTCCAAGATAATCACAGTACAAACGTGCGGCAATCCATCCGCCTCTTGCAAGCCCCACAATTACATCTGGCTTCCAACCTTCTTCCAAAATCTTAAAAGCGCCTTTTTTTGCCCACTTCTCTATGTCTTCCCAAGATGCCAAATATGCCGGAAACGCCTTCATTTAACTCCCTAACTAAGGCAAGTTAAAGGAATATTTAAGCTTTTTCCACCCCGAGCATCGAAAAGTTTAAATAGTATTTAACGAAAGTGGGACTTGATAAGCAGTTTTGCTCTATTCTACGAAACTAAAGGGGTGTTGTAGTTGACAGAGCATGTTAAAGGCACTACAACAGTGGGCATTGTTTGTAAAGATGGCGTTGTGTTAGCAGCGGATAGAAGGGGTTCCTACGGGGATATGATAATGACAAAGAACGCCACAAAGCTTTTCAAAATAGATGAGCACTTAGCTTTAGCCGGAGCAGGGAGCGTTGGCGACATCTTAAGCTTGGTTAGGCATTTGCAGGTGGAAGCCACCCTGTACAAAATGAAGACATACAGACCAATGAGCGTCAGAGCACTGGCAACACTTACCGCCAACATCCTCCAGGGGAGCAAATACATGCCCTATTTTGCCTGGTTCTTGATTGGAGGTTATGATGAGAAGCCCAAGATGTATTCTATAGACCCTGTGGGAGGGATAACTGAGGATAGATATGTTGCAGCAGGCTCGGGTATGGAGTTTGCCTACGCCATCTTGGAGGATTCATATAAGGAGAATATAACCCTGAAAAGAGGAATTAAATTAGCCGTAAGGGCTGTTAATTCTGCATTAAAGAGGGATGTGTATACAGGGGATGGAATTATGCTAGTCGCTGTGGATAAAAAGGGATATAGAGAAGTAAGCAAAGAAGAAATTGAGGAAATTCTTAAGAAGCTATAATCTTTTGAGGTGAGCAGCGTGATAAAAAGAGAGACATTCGTTGAAGACATTCTAAAAGAGATGAAAGAAATCATAAATCAGATGGTTCCCAAAGAGGCTAAAATAACCGAAGTTGAATTTGAGGGACCTGAACTCGTTATATATGTCAAAAACCCCGAAGTTCTGATGCAGGATGGGGAGTTGATTAAAAATCTCGCTAAAGTTCTCAAAAAAAGGATTAGTGTTAGACCTGATCCCCATATCCTAACGTCTCCTGAGGAAGCCGAGGAGAGAATAAAGAATCTCGTTCCAAGCGAAGCGGAGATCACAAATATAAGCTTTGATCCTTCCGTTGGCGAGGTTTTGATAGAAGCCAAGAAGCCGGGCCTCGTTATAGGCAAAAACGGGGAGACCTTAAGGTTGATAACCCAGACTGTTTACTGGGCACCCAGGGTTGTTAGAACTCCTCCCCTCCAATCCCAGACCATTTATTCCATACGGCAGATACTCCAAAGCGAGAGTAAAGATAGGAGAAAATTCCTGAGACAGGTCGGAAGGAATGTCTATAGAAAACCTGAGCTTAAAAGTGATTGGATAAGGATAACGGGACTTGGAGGATGGAGAGAAGTGGGGAGGAGTGCACTTCTGCTTCAGACCAACGAGAGCAATATACTGGTTGATTTTGGTATAAATGTCGCAGCCCTCCATGATCCCAAGAAGGCTTTTCCCCATTTCGATGCACCCGAATTTCAGTATGTCCTGAAGGAGGGTATTCTTGATGCTGTGATAATCACGCACGCTCACCTAGACCACAGCGGACTCCTTCCCTACCTCTTCAGGTTTAACCTCTTTGAAGGCCCGATTTATGCCACACCCCCTACGAGGGACCTGATGGTGCTCCTTCAAAAGGATTTCATGGAAATACAGCAGAGCAATGGAATAGAACCCCTCTACAAACCCAAGGACATAAAGGAAGTTGTTAAGCACACGATTACTCTGGAATACGGTGAAGTTAGGGATATCTCTCCCGACATGCGTTTAACGCTCCACAATGCCGGGCACATCCTGGGATCCTCGATATCCCACATACACGTTGGGAATGGCCTCCATAACATAGCCGTAACCGGAGACTTCAAGTTTATCCCGACGAGGCTTTTTGAGCCCGCTAATGCTAGATTCCCAAGACTGGAAACGCTCATAATGGAGTCAACATACGGTGCTTCGAGGGACTATCAGCTCCCGAGAGAGGAAGCGGAGAAGAGGCTCATTGAGGTTATATTGAGAACCCTCAAACGCGGTGGAAAAGTTTTGATACCCGCAATGGCGGTTGGAAGATCCCAGGAAATAATGATGGTCCTTGAGGAGTATGCAAGGATAGGGGGAATGGAGGTTCCGGTTTATCTGGATGGTATGATTTGGGAGGCCACCGCAATTCACACGGCATACCCGGAGTATTTGAGCAAAACCCTCAGAGATCAGATATTCCATGAAGGATACAATCCCTTCCTGAGCGAGATATTCCATCCCGTTGCAAACTCAAACGAGAGGAAAGATATCATAGACAGCAGAGAACCCGCGATAATCATAGCTTCCTCGGGCATGCTCGTGGGAGGACCCAGCGTGGAGTACTTCAAACAGCTGGCAAGCGATGAGAAGAACTCAATAATATTCGTAAGCTATCAGGCGGAGGGCACACTTGGAAGAAAAGTGCAGCGCGGCCTGAGGGAGATACCCCTCGTAGGAGAGAGCGGAAGAACGGAAGCCGTCAAGGTTAACATGGAGGTTCACACAATAGATGGATTCTCCGGACACGCAGATAGAAGAGAGCTGTTGAATTACATAGCAAGGGTTAAGCCAAGACCTGAGAGGGTTATAACCGTTCACGGAGAAGCCCAGAAGTGCCTCGACCTTGCATCGAGCATTCACAAGAGGTTCAACATAAGCACGAGAGCTCCAAATAACTTGGATGCAATAAGACTCAAGTAGCTAGAGCACCTTTTCCACTTCATTTTCAAAGCTTTCCAAAAGTTTTTCCATCTTCTTTATCAGTGGGGGTAGAGCTTCTTTTAATGATCTGGCCCTGTATAAATACCCTATCCAACCCCGGTTGATGAGCTCCCTCTCAATCAAGCCGAGCTCCAAAAGGTGGCGAAGCTTTTCTCTTACTATCCTCTCAGATATGCCCAATTTTTTTGAAATCTGTCTTGGGGTCAGGCTCTCCCTTAGAAGAAGGGAGTAGATCTTTATCTCCGAATTGGTGAGCTCAAAGCTCTTTAAAATTTGATTCAGGGATTTAAAGACATCCTCCAATGGCAACACCTATGAAATTTTTTCTTCATACCACTTCACTTTTAGGTGGAAAGACTTATAAATCTTCCTCTTGACTTACTTCCGGTGATGACTGTGATTGCATCGATAATCAAAAATACGCGAATACTGGACGGTAAGGCTTACATTGGGATAATAGCCTTTCCACTGATGTTGAATATAAGAGATGCAAGCATCGGGAAGGCTTCGATGGCATTGGTGGCAGGGATATTTTACGTTGCATATTCCTTTGCTATAAACAACTGCTTTGATGTAGACACGGACGTTCAAAATCCCCAGAAACATGGGAAAAATCCAATTGCAAGTGGAGAGTTAAGCTTTGCAGCAGGTGTGATATCATCGCTCCTGATAGCACTCGCAGGGTTGGGCTTCGCTTACCTTACCAACCCAACCATGTTCGCGATATACTCCACAATGCTGGGGTTATCAACATTTTACTCCATTCCCCCAAGGTTGAAGAGCAAACCCCTCGTTGATGTAATATCTCACGGCCTCTTTTTTGGAGCCCTGCCTTTCATGTTCGGTGCCTATCTAGATGGCATGCTCTCAAAACCCGAAGTCATCATAAGCATAGCCCTGACACTGCACTCCTTCGCAATGGAAATAAGAAATCATCTGGAGGATTACGAGAGCGACCTTAAAGCAAATCTAAAAACTACGCCGATAGTTATAGGGAAAAACCTCGCCGAGAAGCTGGCTATTGTGTTCTCCCTCTCTTCGATAACCCTCCTGCTCTATCTGGTATCCCCCCTATTTGTTATGGGAGCTCCGGTTTTGACCATCCAAAAGAGCCACAAAATTTTTGATACCTCTGTTGTTATGCTCCTATTGCTATATCTCGTAAAATCACTTGTCCTATAGAGGGATTCCCATGAATGAAAAGATAAAAAAGCTCTTTACACTATTTGCTTTTTCAATTTCGGTCCTCTACCTCTACAAGCAGATAGATTTTGAAGAGCTCAAGCTCGCACTTCGACAGGCATCCCCACTGTATCTGAGTCTAGCCCTTATCCTTGCTCTTCTCACGGTTCTCCTCTCATGCTTCCGGTGGTACATATTCCTCAACGAGGTCCAGAGAACGAGCTTTAAAAAGACATTTAAGGCATATTTAAGCGGATACTACCTCATCTCGATTCTCCCTCCCACACTGGGTCATATAGCAAAGGTTAGGCTCGTTGGAGGTGATTACTTCAGGGCCCTTTCAAGCCTCGCAATGAGCACCGTTGCTGAGGTCATCCTAGTTATAGGCTTGACTTTGATTTTTATAGGATTCACTAAGGTGGGTGTAGTGCTCCTTCTCCTGACCCTCCTGATTCTCATATATGAGAAGGGTATCTACACCCTCATAGATTCAATTTTAAAAGCCATCGAACACCCAAAGCTTGAAAAGCTAACCTCTTCATTAAGGAATTACTCTGAAAGGCTCTATAGTGGATGGAGAGAAGCCAAAGAGAACAAAATTGTATTTGCACTTTCCTTTCTGCTCTCAGCTATAACCCTCATTCTCCAAATACTTGGCATCATCGTGGTGGGGCGGGCTTTCGGACTCTCGATATCCCTCACTGCAGCATTGAAGGGATTTATAATAAGCACAATTTTTGCAAGTATAAGCGGAATCCCTGCAGGAGTTGGCGCCAACGAATTCGGGCTCGTTTTGGGGATAGGCTCCTCAACCAAGGCTGCAATATCAGCCTTTTCTTACAAGTTCATATTTCAGTATATGTGGGCTATAGTTGGAGCGATGGTCTTTTACAAAATCCTAGGTGGTGGATATGAGGATAGCTCTGGTGAGTGATTGGTATTATCCCAAGGTTGGAGGTGTTGCCTCACACATGCACAACCTGGCTCTAAAGCTAAGGGAAAGCGGGAATGAGGTAGCTATAGTGACGAACTACTGGACTACAGGAAAGGAGCAGGAACTTGAGGAAAAGGGAATAGAACTTATAAAAATCCCGGGAATGATAAGCCCTCTTCTCGAAATAAATCTATCCTTCGGAATAAACTCAAGCGAGGAACTCTTTGAATATCTAAAAGATTTCGATGTGATACACTCCCATCATGCATTTACCCCTCTTTCCCTGAAGGCTGCAAAAGCGGGGCGAAAAATGAAAAAGGCAACACTCCTAACAACCCACAGCATATCCTTCGCCCATGAATCAAAGCTCTGGAAGGCATTGGGCTTGAGCTTCCCCATCTTCAGCCATTACCTAAAATTCCCCCACAGGATTATTGCCGTTAGCAATGCCTCAAAGAGCTTTATAGAGCATTTCACGGACACCCCAATAAGGGTTATTCCCAACGGGGTGGACGATAAAAAATTCCATCCAAAGTGGAACAAGGAGAGGATCAAGGAAGAATACGGTGTGGAAGGGGATGTGGTTTTATACGTGAGCAGGATGAGCTACAGGAAGGGTCCCCATATTCTTCTAAACGCCTTCTCGAGATTGAAGGAGGGAACTCTCGTGATGGTTGGCTCGGGGGATATTTTACCCTTCCTAAAGGCGCAAGCAAAATTCCTGGGAATTGAGGAGAGGGTTAAATTTATGGGATATGTGCCGAGCGATGAACTTCCAAAGATGTTCGGGATGGCAGATATCTTCGTTCTTCCCTCCGTTACGGCAGAAGCCTTTGGAATAGTCATTCTGGAAGCGATGGCATCGGGAGTTCCCGTCATTTCCACAGATGTTGGGGGAATACCTGAAATTGTCGGCGGCTCAAGAGGAGGTCTTTTGATACCTCCTTCAAATGAAGATGC
The DNA here is from genome assembly GCF_053987695.1 of Palaeococcus sp. (in: euryarchaeotes). NCBI lineage: Archaea > Methanobacteriati > Methanobacteriota > Thermococci > Thermococcales > Thermococcaceae > Palaeococcus > Palaeococcus sp. (in: euryarchaeotes). The sequence continues at coordinate 8,357 of NZ_JBMXHE010000100.1, read as the reverse complement.
TCTGAAAGAGGCTATGGAAAAACTCTTAACCGACGAAAAACTCAGAGAAGAACTCGGAGAAAATGGAAGGAAGGCTGTGGAGAAAAGATACTCATGGGATGTTGTTGCGCGCAATGTCGAGGAGACCTACGAATGCGTCCTCTCGCAGCTCCAGAAGTAAACGCTAAACTTTTTACCTTCCTCGACTACTTTTATTGGGATGCAACATGATGATGGAAAACATGACATGGGACGAGTTTGAAGAGGTAAAGAAAAAAGCTGACACCGTTATAATTCCCGTAGGGAGTATAGAAGCTCATGGAAAGCACCTGCCCTTAAATACGGATGTTCTTGCTCCCGTGGAAATCTCAAAGCTGGTCGAGAGGAAGCTCAATGAGATGGGGAGAGATATCTTAATCGCACCTCCTATAAACTACGGGCACACCTTTGTTCTGAATGTCTATCCCGGCACGATAAATGTGAAGGCTGAAACATTGAGGGCTTATGTCAGGGACATTATAGAGGAGTTCGCCCAGGAGGGATTTAAGAGGATCGTTCTTATGAACGGACATGGAGGGAACGTGTATCCTCTAATAGAGGCCGCCGAAGAATCCGTGGAGAAGTATAATGTGGAAGTGTGGCTCATAAACTGGTGGATCGACTTCAGGGAGGATATTTTAAACATATGCACCTCCCAGGGGCATGCCGGGGAAGATGAAACATCCGTGATAATGGCTATAAAACCCGAGCTCGTTAAGATGGAGAAGGCGGTTGGAGAGAAAAGAAAATACGAGGTCAGAAAGATCAGGAAGGATGTAGGTCTTGAGCTCTTCCCCAATGGGGTTAACGACGATCCCAGAGGAGCAACAAAGGAGAAGGGGGAAGCCATTTTGGAAGTTGTCAGCGAAAAGATTGCGAGGCTCTTAGGGGTATGATGATGGAAGAGGTTCTGAACGAACTTGGAAGACGCATAAAAAAGCTCGAGGCGGAGATTGAGCTGACGGAGCAGAGGCTCCTGCTCATGGACAAGGTGGGAGCCTCCACCAAGTACGCCCTCTGGGAGAAGAGAAACGAAGGCATGGATGTTTACATGGTCTTCTTCCTCATCTTCATACTCATTACCCTGATGATATTTGCGTGGATAAAGAGACGCTTCTCGTTCCTCCCCATATCACTGACGCCGTATATGATAGTGGCGCTGGTTCTTCTACTTTTTCCCGTGTCCTACTTCGTGCTCAGGAGCAGAAAGAAGTCCTATGAGAGTCCCCTCCATTATCTGGAAAGCAGGGAAAATGCGGCCAGATTTGTTCTAACATCTCTCTACAATCCTCTTAAAGAGGCTCTGGAAAAAGGGGATGAAGAAAAGATTAGAAGTCTGGCCGAGATGCTCCTCCATGACGAGAACCTCGCAACCTCCCTCGAGCTCCTCAGGGAGGGAAATGCAAAGCTGATGTCCTACGCCCTCTATCTCTACCTCTACAGAGATCCCGAGTTGGTTGAAGAGATGTCATCAACAGCGGAGAAAATGGTTAATAAGCCGCTGAAGAAGCTTCTCCTAAAAGCTATCGAAGAGTTCGAAGGTTAAGGTAAGGTTAAGGTTATAACTTCCAGTTCATAATCTCCTCTGGTGATGATGGTGAGGTTTGAGGTTCTCAGCAGGGAAGACATGCAGGAGCTCAGCAAGGAGCTCAGCAAGGCGGGTATAATGAACAAGACAAAGGATGAACTTTCCTATTCACTCGAGCACAGCATCCTCATAGAGGGTCGCTTTGGAGAGCTGAAGGAAAAGTTCGAAGAATTCGAAAATGAAGCTCTCTGGGAGCTCATTGAAGAGGTTGAGAATTCATATAATGGGCTCATGAGTAATTGGGAAGTTGGCGAGAAGAAGAAGGCAGAAGATATCTTTGAGGAAGTTGACGTGGGACGCTTAATTGTTATCACTACCCTTATAGATGGTGGATACATTGAAGATAAGGATGGGGAGTTTATTCTCAAGGAAAAATCGGAGCTTGATGGGCTTGATGTTGAACTTAGGGTTCCCCTCGATGATGTTGTTGAGATAGTAGACAGGCTGGAGGAAGAGCTCGATGCAAAACTCCTAACCGAATTTAATATGGAGAGGAAATACTACGTGGAAGTCCTTGAAGTTGAAAAAGATTTGGTTCAGGAAGCGCTTGAAATAGCCGAGGAGTATGCAACGGAGGATTCCATGGTGGATGCCATGTTTGTTGGAATAGCGAAATCCTCTCTGGCAGAGCTCATCCTGGAGATGGTAAAGAAAAACAACAGAAAGAAAGAGCTCATAAATGCCCTGCTTGAGATGGAACCTATAGTAATAGAGGGTAAGAGGGAGAAGGTGAACATATATTTTGAAGAGGAAGCACTGGAAGACTTTTTAAAGGAACTGCAGACACTGGGGTACATAAAGGTTAAGGGGAACAAAATCTGGTGGTAGCTACCGTCCCAGTCTCCTCCTCGCCTCATACAGTCTCTGGAACACCGTGATCCACGCAAGCACAGCAACGATATAAACGCCCAGCTCCACCCTTCCCGCGAGGGCGAAGGCTATTAGTATTATGAGCCTTTCTGCCCTCTCCGCAATTCCCACCGCTAGAGTGCCGCTTCCCGCAAGTTCTGCCCTGCATCTTTCATAGCTAACGAGATAAGCCCCCATAAGAGTTATGAAGGCAACTTCCCAACCCACCAGTTTTCCATAGGCTATCCCAAACAGTATCGCTCCATCACTTATCCTATCGCTCGTGGAGTCCAGAAAGGCCCCAAAGCGTGACGTTTTGCCCGTTAATCTTGCTAGGGTACCATCGAGTGCGTCCACCAAAGAACCAAAAAGCAGGATTAACGCGGCAATCCTCTGGGAACCCACCGCAAAGAGATAAGCTCCAGTTAAGGATATTGCCAAGCCTATGATGGTAAGCTGGTTTGGAGTTAATCCCACTTTCGCAAGGGGCTTTACAAGGCTCTCCAGATATTTCCGCACCCTTGGGCGGTACTTATTTAAGACCATTCCAACACCTCACTTCCCCTCTAAAGAGAGCACCCTTTTCCCGCGCTCCTGGGGAATTATCTTAACTTTAGCACCTTCAAACTCTTTCCTGAGCCCTTCTCCATCCAAGAGCCTATCGAGAAAAACCGCCAAAGCCGCGACCTCGCTGTGGGGCTGATTTCCAACTCCAACATTGTAGTGGGCAATCTCATAAACCTCCCTGGGCACCTTTTCCGCCCCAACCACGATCATAACATCCTCACCCTTTCCGATTACCTTCTTAATCTCAGATAGTGCATCATCTATGTGAATCCCGTACATTGTGAGGTGCACTATCTTCCCCTTCCATTCTCTCAGCACTGCCTTCCACTTTGGGTTAAACTCTATCTCAAATTTTCCTCCCCACCTCCTCACAACGTCCTCAACGCTCTCCCTAACGTGCTCATCCACCTCAGCTGCTATTATGATTTTATCCGCTCCAAAAGCTCTTGCCGTCAATGCTACGTGAGTTGTAATTCTCTTATCCCTCTCAGGTCTGTGACCCAATCGCAAAACCACTATCACTTCGTTCCCTCCTTCAAAACTTTCCAGTAAACCCTGAAGTCCTCGGGATATGGAACATCCTTGTAAAATTCATAAATCGTTTTAATATTTTTCTCAATTTCCCCGATATCCGCACCCTCCAGGAGTTCATTGAGCTCATTTCTGGGAGCCGATGCTAGGAGAAATAATGCAAAGATCCTCTCATCTCCTTGCATTGTAGAGATTATTTTATCGAGCTTGATCTTGCCGTAGGCTGTTGTTCTTGTCTTGAGCACACCTAAAATCCCATCCTGCATCTCCGAGAGGTATTCTGCTCCAACATTGACATGCTCATGCCCTCTGACTTCCTCGGGAGCCTGTGCAACGAGCTTATACCCTCCCTTCGCAAAGAGATAGTAAATTCTCGGAAAGTAAGGGGTGCTCATGTATTCTGCCCTGCTTCCAAAGAAATCCCTCTTAAAATCCACCACATACCATTTCCCACCGGAATAGAACTCGGACACAGCATTCAATGTGCAGTCGCTCCCATCGTAGAGTGTTACCAGCCTCGATGGGATGTTCAACGCCCTCATCATTCCCACGAAGAGTATCTGCCCTTCATCATAACTAATCTTTCTCTGCTGGGCAATTAAAATGGGGTCTACCGCCGTGGTTGTGTCTCCAAAGGAGTAGTTCTTCTTGATCCAGTTGAAAACATTCCTAGCCGCATCGACTTCGGAGATAGCCCCCTCGGTTAAGCCTTTTGTATACTCCCTCAAACTATCAATATCTCCAATGATTTCTGCATTGTACTTCTCCTTCCAGTAGCCATCCACCACATAGGGATTCACTATCCAGTAGTAATTCCCACCGTAAACTTCCTTTAGGGTTTCCCTATCCACTTTCCAAGGCATCCAGAGAACCTCAATCGGGCTGCTGAGAACATCCGTGCGATATTGCCCGTTCTCCACATATCCAACAAAAACCGTCACATAACCCTTGAAATAAGAATAGCCCATTTTTAGCGTGAAGTTCAGGATCTCTGCATCCTTTGGAGAAATCGCGGAGGGGGCTTCTTCTCTGGAAATTATGGTGGCCCCTCTGGGTGGGTTTATCAAGACGCTGGTTATTTTCACCGGGGCATCCCCAAGGTTCGTGAGATTCAAAAATCCCGTAACTTCCTCTCCACCATTAACCTTGTTTGAGGAAAGGTTGAACGTCATTACAAGCTTTCCCTGCCCTCCCTTATTCTTCTTTTCAATGACGGTGACCAGAAATTCCTTATGCTCAAACCATGGCCGGTTCAGTTCATCTATAAACCTGAAGCGGAGCTTTAGGGGATACGTGCCGGGGGTTGAGGGAGCTCTAAAAACCCAGACGAGCCTTGCACTCTCACCAACTTTTAGGGTTTTGGGGAACTGAGGGGACTGGACGATGATGAAGTTATCGGGAATCTCGCTTAAATCCTCCATCTTCACAAACGCCACTTTCCCGGTGTTGTTAAATATCATGGTGATGTAAAAGGTCTCTCCCGCCTCAAGAAGAGGTTTGTTCAGCGAGATGTTGATTACGTAGGGCGGCTTGTATATGCATCCCGAGAAAATTACGAGGAAAATAACGATTGGAGCAAAGACTTTGAACTTCACAGCACCACCCAAAAGCCTTTAACATCTGAAGCTTAATAAACTTTAGGTGAGTTTATGATAACGCTCATAACAGATTTCGGGATAAAAGGGCCCTATGCAGGCGAGATGAAGGGAGCAATCCTGGCCATAAACCCCGAAGCCGAGCTCATCGATATCACGCACTCAATAACAAGACACAGCATTCTAGAGGGATCTTTTGTGATGGAGCAGGTGGTAAAGTATTTTCCCAAAGGGACGATCCATGTGGGGGTCGTGGATCCGGGGGTTGGCACACCCAGGAGGGCGATTATCATTGAAGGAGATCACTTTCTGGTGGTGCCCGATAATGGATTGGCCACCCTTGCCATGAAGCACGTGCGACCTGAAGCCGCATATGAGATCAACCTCAAAAAGATGGAAGGGATAATCGGAAGAAAAATAAGCCCGACTTTCCATGGCAGGGATGTCTTTGGGCCCAGTGCAGCCCTTTTGGACCTCGGATATGAACCATCGCGGCTGGGAAGGGAGATAGACTTGGAGAAAATAGTGACCCTCAATTTAGAGCCAAAAAAGAAGATGGACTCATGGACTTTAAAGGTCCTCTATGTGGATGAATTCGGGAACGTCGTGCTGAACCTAGAGGAGTATGGAAGTATAAAATACGTGGAGATAGAAGGGCACAGAATACCCTACGCAAATACCTATGGAGAGGTCAAAGAGGGTGAACTGCTGGCACTAAAAGGAAGTCATGAATACCTTGAAATCGCGGTTAATCAGGGGTCAGCCGCTGAGGTTTTGGGGATTAAGCTCGGTGATGAAGTAAATGTTAGACTCATTTGAAGGTCAAATGGGGGGATAAAGATGAGAGGTCTATTCGTTGGACGCTTTCAGCCCGTGCATAATGGGCATTTAAAAGCTCTGGATGTCATATTTAAGGAAGTAGACGAGCTTATAATAGGAATAGGAAGTGCTCAGGTAAGTCATACATTGAAAAACCCATTCACAACGAGTGAAAGAATGGAAATGCTCATGAGAGCGCTTAATGAGGCGGGGATCGAGAGAAGTAAATACATGATGGTACCCCTTCCGGACATAAACTTCAATGCGATATGGGCTCCCTACGTGGAGGCTATGGTTCCAAAGTTTGAGGTTGTCTTTACAGGGAACTCCCTCGTGGCCCAGCTCTTTAGAGAGAGGGGATACAAGGTGATGGTGCAGCCAATGTTCAGAAAGGACATTCTCTCGGCTACGGAAATAAGGAGGCGCATGATAGAAGGAGAACCCTGGGAGGATCTGGTGCCAAAGAGCGTAGTGAAATACATCCATGAAATTAAAGGCGTTGAGAGGATAAAGATGCTTGCCACGAACCTTGAGAAGAACGAAAAAGAGCTTCAGGCACCTATAAGGATTCCTGAGTTTTAATACTAGCAGTTTTTATTTTTTGAGCCCTCACCATCTTTCGATTCTTGCCTCATTTTCATAAATAGCCAGCCGATCATCAAGAACAGCACAAAACTAATCGCATAAGGCAGGGTTGCGTGCACGCTCGCGAGAAAGCCGGCTATGAAGGGAGTGACGAGGCCAATAATCTTGCGGTAGCTTGTTATCGCCGCGTGAAACTCACTGGCCTTCTCCCTTGGAATCAGCTTGAACATCCAGGAGCGATAGAAGGGGAACCAGAACGTGTCCCCGAAGTTCCCCACCGCGTAGATAACGAGAACGAGCCAGAAGGGCGGTGAGAGCGCCATCACAAGCGCGTAGAACGCGTTAATCATCATGCCTGTCCCTATCGCATGGAATCCCTTTCCCTTCGGGATCCTCTCGCTTGCATAGGTTCCGAGGATTGATGCCAAGCTGCTCGCCACCGCTATGAGCGTGACCTCGAAGATCGTCTTCTTGAGCACGAAGACAACATAGTTAATGAGAACTATCTCCGGGGCGAGCTCCCAGGCGAGGGTTAGCAATGCTTCAAAAGCCAAGAGGAGCTTGAATTCCCCGGTCCTAAAAGTGAAACCCTCCGGAGTTATACGCTCCTCCTTGCCAACGCTCGGAAGGAAGAGCCATATGTATGTAATTGTGAATGCAGAGAGTACTCCAAAGCCCATGAAAACCATGCGGTAGTGCTCGGGTTTTGTATAGACGTAGCCGAGGAGGTAGCCGAGGATTGGGAACATCATGATGCGGCTCATCTCAGGCAATCGAAGGTGCCAGGCGAATATTTCCTCGTACTTTTCTTCGGGATATATTATCTGCTCGTAGGCACGATAAAGGGGGTAAAAAAGGGTTGAGAGCTTTTCCACAGTCCTCCCAGCAAAGAGCATTAGCGGCGCTATTGTCCCCTTTGAAAATCCGTAGAGGAGGTATGCAATGCCATCGAGGACGTCTATGGTAATTAATCCCTTCTTGATGTCCCAGTGGTTGAATGCCCTGCCAAAAAGATAGGTAAGGGGGATGGCAATGATGTTCACCGCCGTAAAGAATGCTCCCACTTCAAGAATCGAGTAGCCCGTCTTCATCAGGTAAAGCGGGAAGAGGATCCACACTATCAACCCTGGCGATATGATGGTGTGATAGAGCATGTAAGCCTTTGCGTCCCTTGGGATTTCGCTCCAGCGCATTGGAGACACCTTCTTGAAATTTATCGTGAAACTTAAATACTTTTAGGGAGATTCTACGACGGGCATCATAATGATAGAACATATATTGGAGATTTTGGGATCTCTAGGGGATAAGAGAAATGTTGAAGGCATGAAAAGGTTTGGTATAACTTCCTCCTCCAAGATTTTAGGGGTCCCTAAGCCAAAGCTGAGGGAGCTGGCGAAGAAAATAGGTAAAAATCATGAGCTCGCCTTGAAATTGTGGGATTCTAACATTCATGAAGCGCGAATTTTGGCGAGTATGATTGCCGAGCCCGAGAAAGTTGATGAAGACTTAATGGAGCTCTGGGTCAAGGATTTTGATAACTGGGACTTGTGCGACCAATGTGTTATGAACCTTTTCTGGAGAACGAAGTTCGCATATAAAAAGGCTGTTGACTAGAGTCAGAGAGGAAGAGTTTGTAAAAAGGGCAGGTTTTGCATTAATGGCAAAATTAGCCATTAGCGACAAAAAGGCAAATGATGAAAAGTTTGAGAAGTTCTTCCCCTATATCCTCGAAGGAGCTAAAGACGAAAGAAACTATGTCAAGAAAGCTGTAAGCTGGGCGTTGAGACAAATTGGAAAGAGAAACC
>NZ_JBMXHE010000099.1:0-12955 GCF_053987695.1 Palaeococcus sp. (in: euryarchaeotes) | reverse complement strand
CAGGCCTCAACAAAGCAGGATCCAAAATATCAGGCCTATTAGTCGCAGCAACAACCACAACCCCACTATTCTCCTCAATACCATCCATCTCCGTAAGAAGCTGATTAATCAACCTATCCGTAACCCTTTCCCCTTCAACTGTACCTCTTGAAGGGGCGATTGAGTCAATTTCATCTATGAATATCACCGTGGGGGCGGCCTGCCTCGCTTTGCGGAATATCTCCCTAATCCTCTTCTCACTTTCTCCAACCCACTTGCTCAGGACTTCCGGACCTCTAATTCCAATGAAGTTTGCCTCACTCTCCGTGGCCACGGCTTTTGCTAGTAGTGTTTTACCCGTGCCCGGCGGCCCGTAAAGAAGAACACCTTTTGGAGGTTCGATACCAAGCTTTTCAAAGAGTTCCGGGTGCTTTAATGGAAGCTCAATCATCTCCCTGATCTTCTGAATTTCCTCTTTCAAGCCGCCAATATCTTCATAAGTTACACCCAGAGCAGTGGTTTTCTCGACTTCTTTAACGGGTCTCTCCGAGATTTCAAAGTCCGTGTAGTTTGTAATTTGAACTATGCCGCTCGGCTGTGTTGCGGTTACCACAAATGTGAGCTCCTGTCCGAGCACACCCACTTTAATATAGTCCCCTTTAACGACGGGTCTCCCTATGAGCCTCGAATGGAGCCATTCTACAAAATCCCCTCCAAACATTATGGGTTCTGTTGGAGCAACCACGACTTTTCTGGCTTCCTTTACATCCGCCCTCTTTATGGTTACCTCTTCTCCAAGTCCAACGCCAGCATTCTTTCTTATCGTACCATCCATCCTAATTATGCCCACTCCCTCGTCCTCGGGATATGCCGGCCAAGCAACTGCGGCAGTGTTTTTAGTCCCGACAATTTCAATTATATCCCCTGATTGAATACCAAGTTTTCTCATGGTTATTCTATCCACTCTAACGATACCCCTGCCAACATCTCTCTGGTAAGCAGAAGCCACCTTTAATTTAACCTCTTTCTTTCCGCTCATATACATCACCTCTTTAGTGAACTGTAATAGTGTCTTATTTTAAATTTTAAAAATAAAAGAATCATTCGATTTTAATCTCGAATCCTTCCTCTTCTTTTTTCTCCGGGTGCTTCTTCGGAAGCTTTATTTCGAGGATGCCGTTTTTGTAGCGGGCTTTGGCTCTCTCCGGAATAACCTCTACCGGCAGCTTAATTGTCCTCCTGTAGCCGCTGTAATAGCGTTCCACTCTTACGGCACCTTCTTTTTCAAGTTTTCTCTCCTTCCTAACCTGGGCTTCGAGGTACAGTACATTGTCTTTGATCTTTATCTTGATATCCTTTTTATCAACCCCTGGAAGCTCTGCAGTGACAACTATCTCCCCTCCCTCATCGAATATATCCACGAAGGGCTCTCTCCACACCTCACCTTCCCTCAATTCGAAGGGCTCTCTTCTGTAACTCCAGAGTCTTGGCCCCTTGAACACCTCATTAAACATCTCATCAATTTCTTCTTGGAGTTCTCTCATGATGTCGAAGGGATCCCATATATCCCACCTTCTTCTCCTCATGTTCTCACCCCCTATTTTGTTTACCAATAGTTATTAAAATATGTGAACCTTATAAATTTTTTGTGTTTGAGAAAGTGCACTGATGGATATAAATAGTCACCAAAAGTAATTTAATCTTCTATGATTCTCTTTAGGAGCGCTTTCTCTTTTTCATCGAGTGCATCGCTTATGGACACTATAAATTTTGAACCTGAGAGAATAGTTAGATCTCTGAGCTTCCCGACGAATTTATATGCTGATTCCGAGCCCTGCTCGATTTTTATATATTCAAAAGCATCGAAAATTACCACTTCATTATTCCTGGACTTTTGCAGGTGCTTCCTTACATTCTCCTCTATAATGTAGAGCTGGCTGGGATGTATTGCCTTTGGATGCTCTACCTTGCTTATCCAGAAATAGGTCTCTTTTTCCCGGCGAGGGGGCTTTCGGGTTATGATAATAGCCTTATCTTCCATTCTGGAATATATCCTCTCCACATCCCTATGGTCGATAATCTCACAGAATCGCGGGGATGTGCTTTGAGATGTATCCCTTTCGCTTCTCCTTCGAATCAATTCCCACATGGTCCCCGCCTATCGAAAATGTGCAATATCCCTTTAAATATTTTTTCCTTGATATTATAGTAAGGTATGGAACTATCTGCAATTATTTTATATCTCGTTTAAAAATTAATAAAAGTTCGAAAGAACCTTCAATCTCTCTGACAAAGTTCGAGAAGAACACCATTAACACTCTTTGGATGGACGAATGCGATCTTGGCACCACCCGCTCCGTTTCTTGGCTGCTTGTCTATAAGCCTGAATCCCTGTTCCTCAAGCTTCTTCAGGTGCTCTTCTATATCGTCCACGCCCAAGGCGATGTGGTGTATCCCTTCACCCCTCTTGGTTATGAACTTTGAGATTGGCGAATCTTCGCTTGTTCCCTCTAAAAGCTCGATTCTGCTCTCTCCTACATGGAATATTGCTGTTCTAACCTTCTGCTCCGGAACCTCTTCAATTTCCTCAACGTTTAAACCTAGGCTTTCCCAAACTTTGATGGCTTCATCCAAATTCTTAACTGCAATTCCAACATGGTCTATTCTCTTTATCATACCTTCACCCCCAGGGTTTTTTCCATAATAAGCTCGGCAGCCGAGTATGGATCAAGCTCCCTCTCTGCAATCTTCCCGATGAGGGAGTAGATCTCCTCCCTTTTCATGTGCTTTCCAACTTTACCCGTAATTATGTCAGAAATTATGGTTTTTACCTCTTCTTCTGCCCTGAAGCGTCTTTTGTCCTTTATCCTGCCGCTCTCTTCTAAGAATGTCTTATGTCTTTTTATGGCTTTCCAGAGTTCGGGTATGCCCCTATTCGTTAGGGCAACCGTCTTTATTATGGGAGGCCTCCACCCTCTCTCCTTCCACTTCTCCTTTTCTAGGTCGAGCATAAGTTCAAGCTCAAACACTGTCCTGTCCGCTTCTTCTTTATCTCCCTTGTTAACCACGAATATATCTGCTATCTCCATCAAACCAGCTTTTATAGTCTGTATATCATCTCCAAGTCCGGGAATTGTAGTTAAAACAACGGTATCTGCTGTTTTTACTATATCTACCTCAATCTGTCCTACTCCAACGGTTTCAACGAATATGACATCGCATCCATAGGCGTCAAGCACTTTTATGGCATCGTTGGTGGCTTTGGCAAGACCTCCAAGAGACCCTCTTGTGGCCATGCTTCTTATGAAAACACCGGGGTCCGTGGAGTGCTTCTGCATCCTGATTCTATCACCCAGAAGAGCCCCTCCCGTGAATGGAGAAGTTGGATCAATTGCAATAACTCCAACTATTTTTTCCTCCTTTCTAACCTCCTTGATGAGCTTGTCCAATAGCGTTGATTTTCCCGCTCCCGGAGGTCCCGTAATTCCAACTATATATGCTCCTCCAGTATATCCGTATATCTTTTTGATGATCTCCCTGGCTTTCTCTTCATCGTTCTCCACGAAAGTAATCAAGCGTGCGGTGGCCCTCTTATCCCCTCTGCGCATTCTTTCGATTAGATCGTCTATCATCTTCATCACAACTGGATACATTGTCCAGCTTTAAGAATTTAATGGAAGATGGGAGAAAAATCAAGCGAATTTCTTAAGCTTCGCAACCTTCTCATCCACAAAATTTATGATATCCCCTATCGGGCTTCCGGGTCCGAAGACCTTTGCAACTCCCATTTTTTCAAGTTCTTGGGCGTCGTCCGGTGGAATTATCCCCCCTGCGATTACGAGGACATCTTCATTGACTTTCACTCCATTTTCCTCCAGGAGCTTCAATATCTTTGGTATCAATACCATGTGTGCTCCGGATAGGATGCTCAATCCCAGAACATCCACGTCCTCCTGAATAACGCTTTCCACAATTTGCTCGGGGGTTTGTCTGATTCCTGTGTAAATAACCTCAAACCCCGCGTCTCTAAAAGCTCTTGCAATTACCTTAGCACCTCTATCGTGACCATCCAGACCGGGTTTGGCAATGAGGACCCTAACTTTTGAACGCTCTACCATCTCCACCACCGATTTTATTAACATGAACGAGTATTTAAAGGTTGTCAAAACTAAAGGTCAGAATTTACGTTGGATATTTTGTCCAATTAATGGAATGGAGAGGTTTTTAAGTAGCTGAAACATTCATTTATTGGGTGAGGTGTTGGAAATGGCGATTGTTGATGTTAGGATCTTGGTGGAAGGAGCGAGTGATGTTGAGGTTATCAGCAGAGCGCTTCAGAGCTTGGCATTGGGGAGTGAGTACAATATAACCATATCCTCAATAATTCCAACCACAAACCTTGAAATAGCCAAAAGTGCGGTTGCAGGGGCTGATCTGCTTATAATAGCTACGGATGCGGATAGAGTTGGAAGGGATCTCGCTGAAAAATTCTTCTCGGAGCTTGAGGGTCTGGTGGGAAGGATTGAGAGAATGAAGATACCTCTTGGACATGATCTGGAGCACGTTGATGTTGAGCTTGTTAAAAAAGAGCTTAAAAGTGCTTTAATAAGAGCGGGATTGAAGAGTCTGCAGGTTCTGCCTGAGTATATGAGCCTGAGAACGGAACTCTTGGATATAAAGGGCAAATGCGATGCAGTACTTCAGGAGAAGGAGAACCTTGAAAAGCAGGTTCAGGAACTTCAGGAGAGATACCAATCTCTCTATGACGACTATTACAAGCTGAAAAATGAGAATGAGAATTTAAACGCTCTGTTAAGGAAGAAAGCGGAGAAAGTATATCCAATAGGGGAAGTATGGAGTGAGATGTTTGATATCCCTGCTCCCGATGAGAGGTACATGGCAACTGCTGTGGATAAGCTTGGGCTGCAGGGCAGGATCATAGTGGGCCAGGGTTATGTTTACGCGGAGAGCAGAGAGCTTATAGAAGAACTCTTTAGAACAGTTTATCTTAGTTTGTCCCTTCTAGAGGAATATAAACCCGAACCTGAACCTAAACCCAAACCTGAACCCGAACATGAAGCGAAGGAAGTGAATGCTGAGGAAGCTGAAGCGGAGAAACCTAAAGAGGCTTGAGACATTTCGTGATGCTTATGGAGGAACTTGAAGAGTTCAGGATGCATCTGGAGCTTGAGGGGAAGAGTCCTCATACCATCAAAATGTACTCTTATTACGTGGAGCGCTTTTTGATGGAGGGCTATTCCCCGGACTCCCGCTCGGCTCTGAGATTTCTCGCAAAGCTCAGAAAGGGAGGTTATTCAAATAAGAGCCTCCACCTTGTTGTTCAGGCTTTAAAGGCTTATTTCCGATTTGAGGGATTGGATGAAGAGGCAGAGCGCTTGAAATCTCCAAAAGTTCCAAAGAGTCTCCCTAAAAGCCTGAGGCAGGAGGAAGTGAAGCGCCTTTTGAACGTTGTTCCCCCAACGAGGAGGAGGGACAGGTTAATTGTGCTCCTCCTATACACAAGCGGTTTGAGGGTTAGCGAGCTCTGCAACCTTAAAATCAAAGATCTGGATTTTAATCGTTCCCTTTTAATTGTGAGGGGTGGTAAAGGAGCAAAGGACAGGGTTGTACCGATTCCACAAGGAGTGATGGAGCAGATCAAGGCATATCTAGACGGGAGAGATGATGATAGTGAATATCTATTTGTGGAGGATAGAAGAAAGGAGAAGGGGAAAATATCCCCAAAAACAGTTTGGTATCTCATCAAAAAATATGGAGAGAGGGCAGGTTTTAAGGTTACCCCTCACATGCTCCGCCACAGCTTTGCAACGCATATGCTTGAAAACGGTGTGGATATCAGGGCTATCCAGGAGTTCTTGGGACATTCTTCCCTCTCCACAACCCAGATTTACACAAGAGTTACGGTGGAGCACTTGAGGAAGGCGCAGGAAAAGGCAAAGCTTGTAGAAAACCTTCTGGAGGAGTGACTTAATACACGCCCTTCTTTCTTAGGAATGCTATATAGCTCGAAAATGCTCCTGCGGATATTGTGTCTCCCAGTCCAACGGTGCTCACGGGATTCTTTACAAGACGTGTTGGTATTATGACGATCTTATATCCCCTGGTTCTTATCCTTCTTCTGGCTTCCTCGAATCTAAGCTTGACGTATTCTCCCTGTTCATTGTAGGGAACTTTTGCACCGACTTTCAGGTCTTCCGGGGATTTCACGTCCCCCAAAGAAGCCCTTGAAGCGGCTAACGTCGTTGCCAGCTCAAGTGATGCCCTGAGCTCTTCTTCGCTTAGGGGGTTGCTGCTCCGGGTTATATACATGATATAGTAGATGGTGTGGATCTGGAGTATCTCCAGGTTTGTCTCGTCTAGGATTATCTTACCCCCGAGAACCACATCCTCTATCCTGTTGTAGTTGAAAATCCTGTCACTGAGCTCGGGGTATCCTATTACGTTTAAAATATGGGCTATTTCCGCTTCATCCATCCCCACACTATCGGCAAGCGGAAAGATCTCCCTAACAACCTTCTTTCTAAGATCCTTATCCTGAATTGATGCAAATTCCACGTGGACTTTAACGTCCTTGTTCCTCTTCAGGAGCTCTATATCCTTTTTTGCCCTCCTTATGTAATAGTCTGCGGTTTTTCCATCCGGGTAGAAGTTTTTAATACCCTGATAACCCGATAGGATTATACCATCCACCATCTCCCCAATCTGAGGTAAGAATGGTCTTAAATCATCTTTCGTCTCTATTCTAAGCTCATCCAAACGGGAAGAAACTATAAAGCGCCCCGAGTGGGGAACCTCCACAACTTCGTCACCAAGCCTGAATTTGGTGCCCTTCCTAAACTCAAAAATTCTGTTGACTTTTACCGGATCCCCTTCCTTATATGCCCTTCTAATCCCTTCGAGCTTCAGCATCTCCTCTTTAACTGCGGGGTAGTATAGGTTCTCTTTATCAACGAACATCTCTGCCTGCCTCTTACCCAAAAGGGGAGAATAGGCAATGACCCTCTTAAAATCCAAATTCGCGAGGAGGTTCGCTATTATGCCAACCTGACCTCCAATCCTCTCCACATCGTACTTAAAATGGGAATCGAACCATTTGTTGAGTTTCTGGTTAAACATGGGAACTGCATTTGGCTTTCCCGTTCTTAATGCATGAATTAGGCGAGCGGCAAAATCAAGGGGTTCATCTATCTGTCTGGGATATTCATCAAGCTTCTTTAGGATATTTCCCGCCCCAAATGTATCGACGAGCTTCTGGATATTTTTCTCATTGAGATACACTATTGCATCGACATTAACATTGTATGCCAAGTAAATGCTCATGTTGCTGAATTCCCTTACGAACTCCCGCCATTCCATGTATATCACCCTAAGTGAATACTAAGCTTCCTACTGCATATCACTTTAAAAACCTATCCCTTAAAATGGATGCTGTCAGGATTGAAGGGATAGTTCCATGCGTACTAACTAGAGGCTTCCACAAACCAAACCTTTCTTTGCTGTTTTCTCAAGCTCTGGTATGCGCTCCCTATTTAACGACGAGACAGGTGGGTTTAAAAGGCATCTACACAAACGTCACAACTTCTTCAAAGTCCTTCCTTCTCTTTCTGGGCTTCTCCTCTCTTAAGGGATAGCCGGCTGTGATCAGTCCGACGAGGTACCATTCTTCTCCCAGACCTGCCACGCTTCTAATCTCCTCTTCTATCCCCTCAAAATTTGCCACTCCCATATAGCACGTCCCTAATCCAAGCTCAACGGCTTTGAGCATCAAATTCTGGATGGCCATTGCAGCACTTTCGACACTCCAAACAAACTCCAAGAGATCGAATTTTTCTCCTTTTAGGAATCTAACATTTTTGTTCATAAAGACACCGATGTATAACGGCGCTCTATACATTTTCTCCTCGTATATGCGCTTCTTCAGTTTCTCGATTTTCTCCATGCTAAGTCCGAACTCCTGATAGTATTCAATCATGCCCTTAGCTATGAGCTCGTAGACCTTCTTCTTCGCTTCACTGCTCTTGAATATCACGAAGAGCCAGTTTTCTAAACCGCTGGCAGTTGGGGCTCTTATAGCAGCCTCTATCAGCTCCTTAATCTTCTCCTCTTCAACCTCCCTCTCTTGGTAATATCTCACGGACGTTCGCGTGAAGATGGCATCTCCGAGTTCCATATGCATCACGATTAAATCTCGCCTTTTCCCTTGATTAATATTTCTGAAACCAAAGGTTGTCCATGGAAACCTTATTATACTCCCAATGCGAAGGGATGTTGGTGGGAAAATGTACGGATGGAGAGGTAGAATTGGGCTTATTGTTCCATCATCAAACACGACAATGGAGATGGAGCTTCACGAGGCTCTGCCCGAAGGAGTTTCTCTGCACACCGCAAGGATGCCCCTCAAGGGGGTTACGGAGGAAGAGCTCTTAAAGATGAGTGCACTGGCTGTAGAGAGCGCGAAACTCCTGAAGGATGCTGATGTAGACCTCATACTTTATGGGTGCACGAGCGGCTCTTTCATAGGCGGGGAAAACTTTGAGAATGAACTTGAGGAAAAGATTGAGGATGAAGTCAAGATTCCGGTAGTAACCACAAGCAGTGCAATTTTGGCAGCTTTAAATGCCTTGGAGGCACAGCAAATCCTCGTTTTGACCCCCTACACGGAAGAAATAAACAAGAGAGAACGGGAATTTCTGGAGGCAAATGAGTTTGAAGTCCTCGACATAAGGGGGATGGGTATTGTGGAAAACACAAAAATAGGGAGACTTGAACCATATGAAGCCTACAGACTGGCAAAGGCAATGTTCACGGAGGAGGCGGATGCCCTCGTCATAAGCTGCACAAATTTCAGGACGTTTGAGATAATTGAAGCCCTTGAGGACGATTTAGGGGTTCCTGTGGTAACCAGCAACCAGGCATCCCTATGGTATGCCCTCAGAGAGCTCGAAATTAATGAGAGCATACTTGGACTTGGAACGCTCCTTAGGGAGTACTAGTTTGTACTTTATCCACATTTTTCTTAAATATCTTGATGCGTATTCTTAAATTTTCTGCATGAATGAATGCAAAATAAGTAAAAGAGAACCAAAAGGGCTATTAATTTCAAATGCGTATAGCATAACGGTGAAAAATGTGAAAAAAGAGGAAGTTGTTAAACGCTATTCACGGGTTTTTCCCAAGGCAGCCCGCGTCAGTTATGCTCCCATAGTGGGTGTTAAAGCAAAAAATGCCAAAGTATGGGATGTGGAGGGAAGAGAATACATCGATTTTCTGGCTGATGCAGCGGTTCAAAATGTGGGCCACAACAATGAGAGGGTCGTTAATGCCATTCTGGATCAGACAAAGAATTTGATTCATTTCACATTTATTTATGGTTTCCCGGTTGAGCCGCTCCTCCTTGCGTAGAAGCTCAGAGAGATTTCTCCTATCGAAAATGCCAAGATCGATCTGGGTTTAAGCGGAAGCGATGCGAATGACGGTGCCATAAAATTCGCTCGAGCTTATACAAAGAGGAGAACGATCCTGAGCTATCTGAAGAGCTATTATGGAGCAACCTATGGTGCCATGAGTGTTACTGGGCTTGACTTTGAAGTTCGTTCCATAGTAGGGGAGCTGAGCGATATCCATTACATACCTTACCCCGACTGTTACCGCTGTCCCTTTGGAAAGGAGCCTAAAAACTGCCACTTTGAATGTATAGACTTCCTGAAAGCCAAGTTTGAGGGGGAGGTTTATGCCGATGGTGTCGCCGCCCTATTTGCGGAGCCAATACAGGGAGATGCAGGTATGGTGGTGCCACCCGAGGATTATTTCAAAAGGTTGAAACGTATTTTGGATGAGCATGGAATTCTGCTGGTCGTCGATGAAGTTCAGAGCGGGCTGGGGAGAACAGGTAAATGGTTCGCGATAGAACACTTTGACGTTGTTCCGGACATAATAACCCTTGCAAAGCCCTTGGGGGGAGGACTCCCCATAAGCGCCATAATTGGACGGGATGAAATAATGGACTCTCTGCCGACAATAGGGCACACATTTACATTGAGCGGAAATCCTGTAGCCAGCAGAGCTGCTCTTGCTGTTATAGAGGAAATCGAGGAGAAAGAACTTTTAAAGAGGGCAGAAAAGCTCGGAAACTACACCTTAAAGCGCCTGAATGATATGAAGGAGGAGTATGAGCTTATAGGGGACGTCCGCGGCATCGGTCTGATGATAGGGGTTGACCTCGTGAAGAACAGAGAGAACAAGGATAGGGCATTTGAAGAAGCTAAAAAAGTTGTCTGGAGGGCGTATGAGCTCGGATTAATACTGGCGTTCCTTCATGGAAATGTTTTGAGGATAGAACCGCCCTTGACGATTGAAGATGATGTCCTAGAAGATGGTCTGAACAGGCTTGAAAATGCAATAAAGGATGTACAGGAGGGAAAAGTTGGGGACGAAGCGCTGAAACATGTTCAGGGCTGGTAGTTTTTCTATTTTCCTTTTCTACATATTTTCTACGTATAAAAGCAAACTATAAAAGTCTGACAGTCATATAACTACTTGGTGAAAAGCGCATGAGAGGAAAAAAACTTTTAGCCTTATTAGCGGTGATATTTGTGTTTTTGTCATACATCGGGGCAGCAGGTGCCTATAACTTTGCCATCAATTCGAGGAACAGTGTTATAGTGCTTCCAACAACAAAGATTGTGAACGGCACCCCCCTTCACATCGGAGAGGATGCCATAAGCGGCTCAAGACTGGGAGCTTTTTTGGTACTTAAAGGAATCAGAACTTCGTATTACACGGATAAGGTCAAGGTGCCCGTGGAATATCACAGCGTTTTGATAGAGGATAATGATCAGTATTACAAGCTAAACAAGATTGATATGCCCGATTTGAGCCTTAACGTGAGTGATTCCCCAACTGGAAAAGCGGTGGTAGTTGCGGTTAATTTCTCAAAGATATCGTATAATTCAACATCAAAGAAAGCTCATTTTGAGGACAGAAGCATCGAGATAATTTTTAATGAAAATACGACTCCTCTGGAGCTTGGAGGGAAAAACACCATCACAGTCGCCACGCAGGTTAATGGAAAGGATGTTATGTACATATACAACTTCGAGGAAAAGGACGATACAGCGGGATTTGGTGCCACGATAAGCATCAATGGATGGAGCATTACGTTCCAGGACATAGATGTAAACCAGGAAACGACATTTACGCAAATTCAGGAGCCGGATGGAAACTTCTTCAAAAAGATACTCGAGAAGGGCAAATACTACCTGTTCTATGAGGATAAGAATGGAAATCTTGATAGGGAGGAATTCGCGAGCTATCCATCATCCAGGCTAAGTGAGCTCCAGGAGGAAGGTGCTAAAAAGATATTCCTCTTCAGCCCGACTGGCTTCTTCATAGGGATTGGAGGGACTAAACAGGTTCAGTACTCCTATGAATACTACGAAAAGCTCAAGGAGTACAGGGACGGGGACGTATATCAAGGGCAATGGGTATGGGATATAGATCCGGACAGTAACCTCTTCACGATATACCTAAACGTAGATCCTGAAAATGGCTTTAACAAGGTAGAGCTGGGTGAGAATATGTGGGTGGTTCTTCCAGTGGGGAACCTAAAACTTCATCCAATATTCACAAAGGACGATAAAGGGAAGATAACGGGAATAGAGGCATATCAATTTGTCCAGACAGAAACCGTTGAGTCCAGGGTTCAGGTTCAAACAACATCGGCGGATGTTGTGGATGATGTGCATGATCTCATAATCACGGATGAAGAGTTAACATCTCTCCCCGACGATAAAAACGTCATAATCGTCGGTGGATGGGTGAGCAACAAGGCGTGGTCACTTCTAGAGCAGGTTTACGGAAAATCCACCATCCAGAACATAAAGGATGACATCATGAGCAAGGGCTATGTTGTTAAAATACTCAACAATCCAGAGAGCTCTAACTATAAGGTAATAATTCTGGCGGGCAAGGGATACCCGGAAACGGCCCAGGCAATTGAGGAATTTATGAGCAATGCCTGATTTTCCTCTCCACTTATTTTAGCATTTCTTATTTGATTCAGAAGATTTATTTGGCTGATTTGAAAACAAGTAACACTTTTTACTTTTCCTAATAAATTTTGCGGTTCATTTTGATATATTTATAAACGCTAAAATATTAAGTTCAACCATGTTCAGGGAATACGGACGGGATGCTAAAATACTCATAGGAGCGAATGCCCTCGGTCAGCTCTTTCTCCAGTTTTCCATATTCATAATGCCCTTCTATCTCAGGGCTTTAGGTTATGATATGTCATCAATGGGCATTTTTAAGCGAAGAAGTTGGGGAAAACTCAGGCATCATGCGTTCTCCATAAGTTTTGGACTCGGCACCATCTTTATGGGGGTTTGGTAACTACATAGGGGGTTCCTGTTTTCAATTTCTCTGAGCTATCCCTTCTACACCATATAATAGGGTTTAAGCGTTTCGACAGGTTTATAAAAGAATGTGCAAAGCTGTTTCCATGAGCCTTCAAAGCTATAGAGGTTTCAGTAGAGATGCAAAGCTTCTGGTGCTCTACTCTTTCATCGGCTGGTTAGGAGGGAATATATCCTGGTTTATCCTGCCCTTTTATTACAAATCCCTCGGGATGGATTTCACAGAGATAGGGGTGCTGTTTTCCATAACAACCATCATCGAGGCGCTTCTCCTCTTAATTTCGGGACATATAAGTGTTAAAATGGGGTATAAAAGGACAATTTTCGCGGCTCTCGTAACGTTTTTAACTGCCAGGCTGATTCAGGTGTTCCTTCCGCTCTTCTGGAGCCTGACATTTGCTTCCGCTCTTCTGGGAATGGGCATGGCTTTGGAAATGCCAGCATTTATGGCCCTTCTAAGCGGAGAAGCGGGTGATAGAAAAAGGCATTATCTTTTCAGTTTGAACTCTGCTCTGGGAACATTTGGAGCCGCATTTGGT
>NZ_JBMXHE010000098.1:0-6455 GCF_053987695.1 Palaeococcus sp. (in: euryarchaeotes) | reverse complement strand
TGCAATCACCTTCGCCTTACAGTGCTTTGCTATTGGCAGTGAGAGATGGCCTATGCCCGCGAACATATCTACCACGAGTTCGTTTGGCTTTGCTATACTCGCCATCCTCACCCTTTCCTTGACGTTGGCGGGAGAGAACATTATTCTTGAGACATCGAGCTTGTAGAGGATGCCGTTCTCTTTGTGAACCGTTACTGGGTCATGCCCATAAATTATCTCGTAGTGGGGCTCTCTAAACTCCCCCAAAATCCAGCCTTTCCTGAGAACGGTCTTAACCTCGAGGACTTCAGCATAGACTTTTGCTATCTCATACTTATAGGGGAGGAGTTCTTCCCTAAGAGGAAGGATTAAAACATCACCAATCTGAACCCAGTGCTTTGGTAACCTATCAACTAAGTCACCGGGCAGTGTTTCGCTTAAAATCTTCTTTATACGTGGCTTTATTACTCTGGTGCTTCTCCTACTCATCACGTAGGAGTTTAGGAGAAACTTTTTAAACATTTTTACTCTCTCGTCATTTCGGCAAAAAGCGATGAGAAAGGCTTAAAAGGACTTGAGATAAGGTATAATATGAAGACTTACTCGGAGGTAGAAGAGTACTATGGAGGATGAATCCTCGAGTTTTGGTGGCGGTTCTTGGTTTAACAAGATATTTAAAAAAGACTCTGGAATCTTGGAGCAAAAAATAACCGAGGACTCCTATATGGAGTTCAAAAGGCTTTTAATGAGGGCAAACCCAGAGGTCAGAGGTGATGAGCTGATTTTGAAGCTTCCTAAAGGGAAGGTGGTGCTGAGCAGAACAAAGCTCAAGATTGTCGCTCCCAGCAGGAAGGATGCGGAGAAGATTTTGAGGAACCTTCATTACTACTCCTTACCTCCCGGGCTCTGGCCTTCCTATGGCTTGAGCTATTCAATAAGAAGGGGCAGCATGAGAATACGGGGCTGACCCCTCCTTTTATTCCCCAACGGTAAAGCTTATAAACAAACTTCTTGAATATGCCTTGTGATTAAGCTCATCAGGTGAGGTGAGAGTATGACAATCTGGCAAGGAAGATCATTAAAGAAGCCTTCGGGTGGAAAGATTATACTCGCTAGGAAGAAGAGAAAGAGAGAATTGGGTAGAGAACCCGCTATGACAAGAGTAGCGGATGAGGACAAGAAAAAGATAATACGAACATACGGAGGAAACAGGAAGGTTAGGCTCGTCGAAGCTGCCTATGCAAACGTTTTTGAAGCAGGAAAAGGAAAGAAAGTTAAAGTCTTAGGAGTCGCCGATAACCCTGCCAACAGGCAGTATATCAGAAGAGACATCATAACAAAGGGTGCAATAATCGAGACCGAGGCAGGAAAGGCAATAGTCACTTCAAGACCCGGGCAGGATGGCGTTGTTAACGCTGTTTTGATTAAGGAAGAGAATGCTTGATTCTCCTTTGATACTTTCTGACTTTTCTAACCACTCTTTTAAGGGATAGAATAGAAAAGGTTTTATTTTATTGCTATAGATTACCCAGGGGGTGAATCTCATGAAGTCAAGGATTAGCAAGCTTCAAGAATACATTTCCAAGAATGAAATGGACGGCGCTTTAATAACAAGAAAGGAGAACTTGTTTTATTTTACAGGGAGCTCACTGGTTTTGGGAGGATATCTACTCATAACCCCGCATGATGCAACTTTTTTTGTTCCCGAGCTGGAATATGAGGAAGCCAGAGAAACATCCAAAGTTCCTGTGGAAAAATTTAAGAAGCTTGACGAACTCTATGAGACTCTCAAGCGATTTAACGTCCTAGGAATGGAAGGCTCAACAAGTATCTCCTTCAGCAACAGTTTAAAGGAAAAATCAAAGATAGAGGAGTTCAAGTTTCTGGACGATGTGATAAAGGAACTCAGAATCATCAAAACTCCCGAAGAAATTAAGGTAATTGAAGATGCATGCAGAATAGCAGATATGGCAATGATGGTCGCGCTGGAGGAGATAAGCGAGGGGAAAACAGAGAGAGAAATTGCCGCGAAGATGGAGTACGTCATGAAGATGAACGGAGCGGATAAGGTGGCTTTTGATACCATAATTGCAAGTGGAAAGAGATCAGCACTCCCTCATGGAGTGGCGAGCGATAAAAGAATAGAAAAAGGAGATTTAGTCGTTATCGATGAGGGGGCGTTTTATAGACATTACAATTCTGATATGACGAGGACAATAGTGGTTGGAACTCCAAATGAGAGACAGAAGGAAATTTATGAGATAGTTCTTGAGGCACAGAGGAAAGCTGTTGAAGCTGCGAAGCCGGGAATTACAGCAAAAGATCTAGATAAGATAGCGAGGGATATCATCACAGAGTACGGTTATGGCGATAAATTTATACACTCATTGGGACATGGTGTTGGTCTCCAAATCCATGAATGGCCCAGGCTCAGTCAGACAGATGAAACCGTGCTCCGGGAGGGCATGGTGGTTACGATAGAACCTGGAATTTACATTCCAAACTTTGGGGGCGTGAGAATTGAAGATACCATCGTGATAACCAGCAATGGTGCAAGAAGACTCACAAAAACTGAGAGGGAACTTATTTGACGAATTTCTCGTTTACGGTACCTTCTTTTGTCATTTTTTAGGCGATTTCCGGGGTCAGATTTATAAACGCTACCTCATATTTCACAACGGGTGATGTTTATGCCAGTTTATGAGTTGAATGGAAAGAAACCTAAAATTCATGAAAGCGCCTTTGTGGATGAGCTCGCTTCAATAATCGGGGATGTTGTAATAGAGGAGAAAGCAAGTGTATGGCCTTCAGCCGTTTTGAGGGGAGATATCGAACAGATTTATATAGGAAGTCACTCAAATGTTCAGGACAACGTTAGCATACACACATCACACGGCATGCCAACAATAATAGGGAAATACGTCACAATAGGACACAATGCAGTCGTTCACGGAGCTAAAATAGACGACTACACGATTATTGGAATGGGAGCGGTTGTTCTCGATGGTGCAAAGATAGGGAAGCATGTAATAGTGGGTGCAGGTGCTTTGGTTCCACCGGGAAAGGAGATCCCCGACTACAGCCTTGTGGTAGGAGTTCCAGGAAAGATCGTTAGACAACTGAGCGAGCAGGAAATTGAGATGACCAAAAAGAACGCCGATGTTTATGTTGAACTTGCTGAAATGCACCTTGCAAAGAGGAAAAAGATTTAATGCCAACATTTTTAAATTCTTTTCTCTACCTCTTAATGGTGGCATTAAATGAACGTGCTCTACAAAGTGATATCCAGAGTCCCGAGGATTCTCTTCAAGCCAGTATACGACCTTTATGAGGAGTACCTCTTTGAGAGGGTCAAAGCGAAAGGAAAAATGCCAAAGCATGTTGCAATAATCATGGATGGAAACAGAAGATGGGCACGCAAGCTTGCAAAGCCTCCCTGGTACGGGCATCTTTTTGGCTCCAAGACCCTAGAAAACATAATGGACTGGTGCAGGGAGCTCGGAATAAGGAGCTTAACGGTTTATGCCTTCTCAACGGAGAACTTTAAAAGAAAGCCTGAAGAGGTAAACGCTCTCATGGATCTCTTCGAGCAGAAGTTCAAAGAGGTCGTAGAAGATGAAAGGATCCATAAATATGGTGTTCGGGTCAATGTAATCGGAAGGAAGGAGATGCTACCAAAAAACGTCCGTGAAGCAGCTGAAGAAGCCGAAAGAGCCACCAAAAAATACAGCAATTACTTCCTCAACATAGCCCTCGCTTACGGCGGAAGGAGCGAGATAGTAGACGCCGTAAAGGAAATTGTGGACGATGTCCTGAACGGCAACATAAGAAAGGAGGATATAAATGAAGAGCTCCTCAAGAGGTATCTCTACATCCCCAACATGAGTGATCCGGACATAGTCATAAGGACAGGTGGAGAGGTAAGGATAAGCAACTTCCTCATATATCAAATCGCCTACAGCGAGCTCTTTTTCGTTGACGTGTACTTCCCCGAGTTTAGAAAGATAGACTTCTTGAGAATAATAAGGGAATATCAAAAGAGGCAGCGGAGATTTGGACGTTAAGCCCTCTCCATGAGAGCCCTCATATGAATTTCAGCCGTATCGAGAACTTCGACGCTAACGTCCTCACGCTTTATTGCCAGAGGAATCTCCGTGCATCCAAGGATTACTCCTTCAATGCCCTTCTCAACATAGCGCTCTATGAGTTCTACGAGATAGGGCTTGCTTCTCAGATTTTCAAATGTGAGTTCCTCAAAAATTATCCTTTGAACTTCCTCTATTTCCTCCTCGTTCGGTACTAAAATTTCAAAACCCTTCTCCTTGAGCGCCTCTTTGTAGAAGGGCATAGTCATTGTGGTCTTTGTTCCGAGAAGGAGAAGCCTTTTTAGCCCTCTCTTTTTTGCTTCCTCTGCAACGGCATCTATTATGCTAACCATCTCCACATTAACTGCCCTCTGAACTTCCGGGAACACCATATGCGGAGTATTTGCAGAGATCCCAATTATCTCCGCACCTGCCCTCTCAAGAGCCTTTGCGGCTTTTATCAAAATCTCTTTTCTGCCTTCCCATTCTCTCGGATTCTCCATAAATTCCTTGAAGTTTATGCTGTAAATAATAAGCTCGGGGTAAAAATAGGGTTCGAACTTCTCTCTCGAGATTTCTATGAATTTTCTGTAGTAGTAGAGCGTCGACTCCGGGCTCATCCCACCTATTATTCCTATCTTTTTCATGAAATCACCAAAAAATAATAGAAGAGAAAGTTTAAGAGGCTTTTCACTCCTGTTTGGATACGGTTAACCTTCCTCCCGTTTGAGATGCACATCGAGCTGTGGGAATGGAATCTCTATTCCCTCTTTGTTATATGCATTGTATATTCCCTTTGTCAAATCACCCTTCACCGTCCAATAGTCCTCTGTTTTTGTCCATGCCCTGAGCTGGAGATTTATGGATGAATCGGCAAGTGCTGTTATGGCAACGCTTGGGGCGGGATCCTTCAGAACGAGAGAATGATTTTCCATTAGCTCCATTGCAATCTTAATTGCTCTATCAAGATCAGTCCCGTAGGCAACACCAATATCCACATTCACTCTTCTGGTGGGCATTCGCGTATAGTTAACTATTGAACTTCCCCAAATAATCCTATTTGGAATGGTTATTAGGACATTATCGGGTGCTAAAAGCATCGTTGACATTATACCAACACTTTCAACTTTTCCCACATACCCCGCAACACCAACCACCTCACCCTTGTCTATGGGTCTAAGAGCAGCTATCCATACCCCTGCTGCCAAATTAGTGAGGGTATCTTGCATTCCAAAGCCCAATACCAAGCCTATTACCGCAGATAAGCCCAAAACCACTGAACCCGTTTGCACTCCAAGTGCCCTAATTGTGAGGAGTATCACGGCTACATAGAGGAAAGTGCTTAAAAATTTGCCCAAGAATTCCACCACGAGCTCAGGAAGCTTTGTTTTCTTCAATCCTTTCTTAAAGCTCGCTACGACAATTTTTGTTACAACCCATCCCACAATTAAAATTACCAAAGCAGTTATTATCTGAACAGGGGTTATGCCAATATAGGGTATGGGATTTTCCAAGTTCAAATTTATCACCTTAGAATGTTTGCAAAGAAGAGTATTTAAGTATTCGGAAGATACTACAAAAGTGGTGAAAAAATATCATAGAAGCTTCAATAGCCTGTCCCAAATCTTCTCTGCCAGCTCGCGCTTGCTCATCAGCGGAAGCTTTTCATAGCTCTCTCCCGTAATCCAGTAGACTTCGTTCACTTCACTTCCAAAGGCCACTTCTCCCCTGTTGGCAATTACAACGTCGCTTTTAGCCTTCTCTATCTGTCTCCTCGCCTGAGCTATTAGCTCCTCTTCGCCAACGCCATATTCTGCTTTAAAGCCTACCAAGAACACGTCTGGAGCAATCTCCTTAACCCTTTGAATTATCTTTGGCGTTGGCACAAGCTCAAGAATTAGCTCCTTTCCGCTCTTTATCTTCTTCTGGGCTTTTTCTTTTGGAGTGAAGTCGCCCACAGCAGCTGCCAAAATCACAATATCATATTCTCTTCTCTTAAGCTCACTTTCAATTACTTGGAGCATCTCTTCAACCGTCTCGACTTCAATTTGGTTCTCAACAAAGCTCGGCACGCTTCCCTTGGTTTTTATTAAAGTAACCTCAGCACCTCTGAGCTCCGCCTCTTCCGCCAAAGCGACCCCCATTTTTCCGCTGCTCTTGTTTGTAATGAAGCGTATGGGGTCTATGTACTCCCTTGTTGCACCAGCCGTTATAAGAACTTTTTTTCCAGTCAAATCCTTTTTGTGGAGCTTTTTAATGACGTAGTAGATAATCTCATCAATGCTCGCAACTTTAGCTTTTCCCTCCTCAAAGCGCGGCCCTATGAACTCCACTCCAACTCTCTTAAGCTTTTCAATGTTCTCTCTGACTATGGGATGCTCGTACATTGTT
>NZ_JBMXHE010000097.1:0-10391 GCF_053987695.1 Palaeococcus sp. (in: euryarchaeotes) | reverse complement strand
CGTAAAAAATTCATGGTCTAATCTGCAAGCCATTCACATTATTTAAAAATTTATCCAGAAATTCTAATCCCCCACCATATACAATGACCTGAGGATGAATCGAGAGGTAAAAGGGAATCCCGGCTCTGCCGGTTTGGTTGTAATCATGGAGGGCTATTAAAACCCGTATGTCGGTTTCATTTCTCTCAATATACCATGTGTATTCATGGTTCCACACCCTCATTATGCTCCCATTGGGAAGTATAAAGTAATCGGGCATAACAATAGTCAGATTGTATTCTTTAATGCTCTCTATGGATTCATTGCTCAAGGCCCATGCCGGAGGCAGAAATAGGGTGAAATTCCCGAACCCTACACTCCCCATTAGAAATGTTGCATTTTCGAGCCTTTCCCTCGCCGTAACATACGAACAATTGAATTCATGGAATATGTGCTCGTAACCGTGGAGCTCTATTCTGTAACCCCTCGCCTGGAGCTCATGAAGATATGAAACAAAATGGGGGTTATTCCTCAAGTCCCATTTATCACCATAATGTGGGGGATCAAAACGGGGGATTACAAAGAGCACGGTTCTTGAGGAATAATTGTGCCTGTCTATAATTTTCACGACTTTTCTGAGCTCTTTGAAGTAGCGGGGAGTCACATCATGGATGAAGATCATGGGCTTCTCATATGCAATGGAGGGAAGCTCCTCGAGATGTGTGTTAGGATCCGGGAGATTAGAACTCAAAAACAGCTCCTTATCTATGCTGTAATTCTCATAACCAAGGGTGGTGACGTTAGAAACCTCATACTCCATGGGCGGGGAATTTTCTCTGTGAATCATCCCCAGACAGAGAAGGGAGATCAGTATAACGAGTGCAATAAAAAATCTGAATTTCAAACCTACCACCACATGGTACTACATTTTGGAGTTAAAAAAGTTTGCCCTTGAAGATTAATGTTAATGCTCTATTATCCGCCTCATCCACGAGCCCTTAATGAACCACAGGAAGCCTATCAACGCCCCTATGATATTGCTTAAGCCCATACCGAGCCAGACACCCAGTGTGTCTGCCATTAACACTCCCAAAAGATAGGCAAGAGGTATTCTTAAGACCCAAAGCCTGAGCATTCCAAGAATCATGCTCTTCTTTGTATGTCCTGCACTCTGAAAAACATTGCTCACAGCATCAAATATGCCGAAAAAGGGAAGCGAAAAGGCAAAATATCTGACCACTTTCACACTTTCCTTCAGTATCTCCCTATCCTTTATGAAAAAACTGAAGATCTGAGGTCTGAATATAACCACGATTGCGGTTCCAATGCTCAAAATTACGAAATTGATCAGCATCGTCTTTTCAGCTATTTTCTTAGCCCTCCTATACTTTTCAGCCCCAACATTTTGTCCCACCATCGTTCCCATAGCTTGACTTATTCCATCAGCGAAGGCGAACATGAAGTTGGTTAAACGGTTTGTAATGCTGTAAGTTGCAAAAGCGACTGTCCCATAAATATAAATTATCCTCGTGAGGATTACAAAACCCAGAGCATCTGCCGAAAATCCCACGCTGGAGGGCAAACCTACCCGGAATATTTTACCATAAAACTTAAGATCCGGCTTTAGGCTCTCCCTAGTCAAGTGAATGCCCACTCTCCCTTTGAATAAAAGATATCCTCCTATAAAGGATCCCATGCTGTTGGAGAACATTGTTGCCACGGCGGCACCAATAACTCCAAGTCTTGGGAAGCCAAGCCATCCAAAGATTAAAAGGGGATCCAAAACAATATTGAGAAAAACGGTAAACATGTTTATCCTGACAGGTGTTTTTGTGTCCCCAACCGCCCTTAAAAGAAAGTTAAAGGCAAAGAGAGTGAACGAAAAGGGAATTCCTATAAAAATCACCCTTATATAGTTTAAAGCATAGGGATACACCTCAGGGGTCACATTCATGAATTTGAGAGCAAAAGAAGCAATTAAAAGCCCAAAGAATGTCACAAACAGGGAGAAAAACATCATGAGGGAGTAAAGGGCTCCTGCTGATCGATTAGCTCTCTCATAGTCCTTAGCCCCTATATACTGGCTCACAAATGCAAATCCTGCCGTTGCAAATCCCATTCCTATACTCATGAAAAACCATACCAAGGGCCATGCCGTACCAGGGGCTGAGAGCTCTTCCCTCCCAAGTTTACCCAACCAGAAAGTGTCCGTTAGATTATAAAGTACCTGTACCATGTTGTTGATTATTAAAGGGTAAGCTAATTTTACGAGCGTCCTCTCAATGTTTCCTTCAACGATTTCCCTGCGCATCTCGTGTATCTTATCTCCATTCATGCTTATCAAATCAGAATCGAAACGTTAATATAAAAAGATTATTACGGATAATTTATCCGGAGGCTCATCCACCCTGTTGTGATTGAATTGTTTTAAATTCCCCAAGCACAAGTATTATTGCCCAATTACAAACGCGAAATCAACAACCAGAATACTTGGATGAGCGTATCCAAAAACAGAAAAGTAGGGTAAAAGGGCTCACTCCCTAAGAGCCCTTCTTGCAGCTTCGAGCATCATCTTCTGCTCTTCCTGGTAAACAACTTTCCTTATGAGCTCAACTGCATCTGGGTTGGCTGAAATGCTGTCGATTCCAAGTCTCACGAGCTTCCTTGCCATCTTTGGATCACTTCCTGCCTGACCACATATGCTCGTCTCAAAGCCGTATTTCTTGCTAACCTCTATAACGTACTCGATGAGCTTCATGACAGCGGGGTGAGTCTCATCGTAGAGCTTTGCAACGAGTTCATTGTTTCTGTCAACCGCAAGTGTGTACTGGGTCAAATCGT
Organism: Palaeococcus sp. (in: euryarchaeotes); assembly: GCF_053987695.1. Classification (NCBI taxonomy): domain Archaea; kingdom Methanobacteriati; phylum Methanobacteriota; class Thermococci; order Thermococcales; family Thermococcaceae; genus Palaeococcus; species Palaeococcus sp. (in: euryarchaeotes). The sequence continues at coordinate 7,571 of NZ_JBMXHE010000097.1, read as the reverse complement.
TTGTACCAAAGCTTATGAAGTCTATGCCCTCTTTAGCCAGCTCCTCAATTATCAAAGCAGCTGCAGGTACCTCTATCATAACACCAAACTCTATGTCCTTTTGTGGCTCCAGCCCAACTTCCCTCGCTATCCTCTTGGCCTCCCTGAGCTGTTCAACATGGCTCACCAATGGAAGCATGACGCCTATGTTTGTGAAGCCCTCGTCGACGAGTCTCTTTATTGCCTTGAATTCTGGTCTCAAAAGCTCCTTCTGGTCAAGACCCCTTCTAATTCCTCTCCATCCAAGCATTGGGTTGGCTTCCTCTGGCTCCTCTTCTCCACCGGGCAGGTTCCTGAACTCATCTGTTGGAGCATCCAATGTCCTATACCATACCCTCCTTGGGTAGAATGCCTCTGCAACTGTTCTAATACCTTCCATGAGCTTCTCAATGAGTTCCTCCTCCTTGCCATCCCTTATGTACTTGATTGGGTGCTGCCCGATTCCAAGGATCATGTGCTCTGCCCTGAGGAGACCAACGCCATCCGCACCCGTAGCTGCAGCTCTCTCCGCGATCTCGGGCATTGAAACGTTTACCTTAATTTCCGTAGCCGTAAGGAGTGGGGCACCTCCTCCAATTACCTTAGCCTTTGCTTCCTCTTCCTTCTCCTTCTCGACGAGCTTCTTGACTATTCCCTCAAAGACGACACCCTTCGTACCATCAACTGTTACAAGCATTCCATCCTTGAGGACTTTTGTGGCTTCCTTTGTACCGACAACTGCTGGGATTCCAAGCTCTCTTGAGACAATGGCGGCGTGGCAGGTCCTTCCACCTTCGTCCGTAACGATAGCACTTGCCCTCTTCATTGCCGGAACCATGTCCGGATTTGTCATTGTCGTAACGAGGATATCTCCCTCTTTGACCTTATCAATCTCATCCGCCTCAAATATGATGACAACTTTACCTGCACCGATACCTGGTGAAGCTCCAAGACCCTTGAGGAGAACCTTCATCTCCTCCGTCATTTCAGCCTCCTCCGTCTTAACCTCTTCCTTAAGGGTTGTAATCGGTCTTGACTGAACTATGTAGAGTTTACCATCATCTTTATCATATGCCCATTCAATGTCCTGCGGCCAGCCATAGTGCTCCTCGATCTTGGCACCTACCTGGGCGACCTCGACGATCTGCTCCTCCGTGAGAGCCTGCTTCTCAACCCACTCCGGACCAAGGAAGTCGGCAACCTTAACGTAAACGGTGCCCTTTCCGGTCTCTGGGTTCCTAACAACCATAACCTCCTTCTTGGCAATGTACTTCTCCTTTATCTTCCAGGTGCCTTTCTCGACGATGTACTCATCGGGGGAAACGCTTCCGCTGACGACTGCCTCACCGAGTCCCCATGCGGCGTTTATCATGATCTCATTTCTATCGTTTGTAACGGGGTTGGCAGTGAACATGACACCGCTGGTCTCGCTGTTGACCATCTTCTGGACAACGGCGCTCAAATAGACCTTTGAGTGATCAAATCCTTGCTTGGCTCTATAGAATGTGGCCCTTGCAGTCCAGAGTGAGGCCCAGCACTTCTTAACCTTCTCAATAACATCATCAACACCGTAAACATCCAGATAAGTTTCCTGCTGACCTGCAAATGAAGCCTCGGGAAGATCCTCGGCTGTGGCTGAGCTCCTAACGGCAACAAAAACGGCATCTTTGTTGAATCTTTCGCTTAATGTTTTATAAGCTTCCTCAATCTCCTTACCAATTTCCCCAGGCATTTCCATTGAGATTATCTTCTCCCTTATCTTAGCCGTGTTCTCCTGGAGCTGTTTTGAGTCATCAACATTGGTGCCAGCGATGACCTCCATAATCCACTCCTGGAGGCTCCTTCCATCCTCAACCTTGACGTTTTCAACGAAGTATTTATACGCCTCCGCAGTAACACAGAACCCCGGTGGAACGGGGATGCCTGCGCTTGTCATTTCCCCAAGGTTTGCTCCTTTTCCACCCACAAGAGGCACATCCGTCTTTCTCAGGTCTTCAAACCATTTTATAAACTTGTACTCAGCCATCTCAATCCCTCCAAATTTTAAAGAGTAACCGTGAGTGATATCCAAAGGAGGCTATTTAAAATTAACTGTCCAAGTATGGTTTTTATGAGTATAAAACCTTCTAAATGTCAAGATATGTCCAAAAATGCTTCAAAAAAAGATGTTTTGAGTGAAGATACTAGGATTTTCTAATGAAAACTTTGAATTTTCCCCCATAAAACTCCTTTGTGAGAATGTACTTATCTGATGACTCAATTTCCTCCCAGAGAAGATCCCCTTCCTTGTAAACGATAATATCATAGTAACCGTTTACTATCCCCCTTTTCATCTTGGGATAGGTTATTATCTGATCAACCTCTGCCTCGGGGAAGAAAAACCCTGCCAGAGTGTACATTCTCGGAGAAACCATTATTCTCGTGACGTTATAGTGGGCTCTGATATAAGTTAAAACCCCCGTCTCCTGATAGTTTACGCTATCCCACTCCTCAGTTTTATACTCCACTGCATTCGGTATCTTGGGGATCAGGAGAAACAACAGGAGTATAAGCAGTATAATGGATTTTGTTCTTGCACTAATGGAGGGTTTAAATTTGATGGATAACCTGTAGAGGAAGTATATGCCCTCTTCAGCGTAAATCGCCATCACCGGGCTTAAAAATGTTAAAAAACGCACCTCCTTATGAACTACGGTCAGAATACCCATTAAACCAATGAATGCCCAGCTCAGTAAAAGCCATCCCCTCTCGTCTTTCCTCTGCTTCACGAAGCCCAAAATCATCAGCCCGATGAAGGTCATGCTCAAAGCCTTCGCCACAAGGGATAAATATTCAAAGGCAGAGCTCGGCTTATCAAGGGTTACAACCCTCGATGCAACTGTGAAAGGTCTAAAAACACCTCCATAGTAGGTGTGTCCCATGTAAAGCCAGGGCAAAAGGGTTAGAGCCAATACTGCAATGCCAATGTAGTATTCCCTCCTTTTCATCCACTCCCAGTGCTCCACCAGATAGAGGTAGGCAAATATAACACCCACTATGGAAAGCCCAGTGTAACGCGTTAAAATTGCAAGTCCCGCCGATAGGAAGGAAAGATAAATGTATGGCTTCTCCCCATTCTTTCTTCCTTTGTAGAGGAAGAAAAGAGATAGAGTATAAAAAAATGTGAATTCACTATGAACCAGTGCTCTGCTCGACATTGCAAATGCCAGAGGATTGAAGATGTAGAACAGACTCGCTAAAAGGGCTCTTTTTTTATCCCCAAAAAGCTCAATCACAAAGGAGTACACCAGAATAGACGTGAGAGCATAAAATAGCGAGGAAATCAGGCGGGCTATTGTTAGGTGAGCACCGTATTCGAAGATGCGGTAGAAAATGGAAAGGGTATAAGGATAGAGGGGCGGGCGATACATCATGTAAACTCCCTGATACGTGAAGTTGGATAATCCGCTGGCCAAGTTCCTGGCTATGTCAATGTATAGGGCTTCGTCATAGGTTATGCTCGTCTTGGGTGGAGTTGTGAGTATGCTGATGGAAAGCGCAAGGATAAACAGCATGATGGAGATTACCTTATTTCGTTCCACAGGAATCCCTCCCTACTTCCTAGTGAAAAGAAAGCTGAACCCATTATAATTCCAAAATTTAGGGCATCGAATCCATTTTCTATTGCAAGCACGAGGAAGACTAGAGCCAGAGACTTGAAAGTTTGAACTCTCTCAGCATCCCTCAATGCGGCACCCACTAAAAATCCCTCCATGAGCCCGAAGATTCCGAAATCATAGGCTGGCTGACCGAAGAGCGTATATGTGTAACTGGTCGATTTTCCAAAGAGAGAAGCCACAAAAAATCGCGGGTACTTGTTTAAAAGAATGTTAAACCTGCCAAGTGGCATTCCCAGCGAAAATAACCTTTCATAGACCATGTAAGAAAATCCCGCTCGATAGACCAAGGTTTGAATAAAACCGAGCTTCCATATGGCGTAGGTGCCCTTGGTTGCATAAAAGCGTACGAGGAATACCAGCAGGATTAAAGGGACACCCAGAAGGAGAACTCTTTTAGCTTCTTCCCTTCCTGCCCTGAAAATATATGCGAGGAAAACTATAAGGGCATTGGTTCTAAATGTGGAGATTACGGCGAATGCCTCTGCAATCAGAAAGAGATAAATATTCGGTTTATACGAGAGCAGGAGCGTTGCAAAAATTGCCGATGCAAAATAGAGATTTTTCATAGGCGTGTATCTCATATGGGGCTCCAAAATTGGAATCACACCCTTTACTATGGCGATGAGGGGGAGCAGAATCACCAGCACAAATCCGGCATAATAGGCATGCCTTATATCGGTTCCTCCATTTCTCATCAGAAAAATCCCCCCCAATAAAATGGATAAAGATAACACAATGCCAAGAATTCCAGTGGATGCTCCCATCAACGTACTGACAACCAGATATAAGTAGAGACGCTCCTTAGGCAGCTTGTCGGAAAAGAGGTATCCCAAAAAGATCAGCAGGGAAAAGAGTAAAGCATAGAACAGTGCCACAGGGTTTAAAGTTCCCAGATAACCAGGGAACATGATCTTCCCCAGTAGTGCCAGTAAGAGATACACTCCCAAAAATAGGGCAAAGATTCTGTCACTCCGCAATCTTCACCACCTTTATCCCATACTTGCCTCTGAGGACTAGATAAAAGCCTATGAAGAAGAATATGTACACCGGCAGATCCAGAATTCCCGTCTCGACCCCGACAACACCATAAGCAAGGGTTGTGTAGTAGATCACCCTTGAGAAGCTATCCTTTGCCCTGCTTATCACTCCATAGTAAAGTCCCAGGAGATATGCTTCCAATATTGAGAGAACCCCGAAATCGAGATACATTCCCCCGAGAAGGGTTGGAGTTATGGAAACTCCTGTTTTCACGTACAAAAAGCGTGCCACGAGATATCTCGGAGAATAACCCCCAAGGATGTAGGAGCGAATCCCTGCCCACTGGAGGGCACCGTGGTAGAAGCCATGGAGAGGGGCACGGGATATTATGACGTCCAGCACGGATGTTGTCGCCTGAATCCTTATGAGCTGAGCTCCAAGGGCTTCACCCCTGATAAGTGCAATTCCCAAAAAACCAGCCAAAATTAAAATTGAGAATACTATTAGATGCTTCAGTTTGATGCGTTTCTCCTCAAAATATGCGGCGCCAAAAGCTATAAAACTCACCAAAACGGGTGTTCTATAACCGTAAAGTGCGACCAGAACAGGATAGAAGAGAGAGTATTTTTTCCCCCTCAAAAAGAGGTAGATGCTCGAAGGCACCCCCAAAAAATATGTGAGACCTGTCAAACGGGGGTTTAACAAATGCTTCGCCGAGGGGTCTATTAGGGGAATCCGTCTGATGAGGAGAATTTGGAGGGCTATGAGGATAAGGGATAGAGAAAATATCCAGAGCATGGGTTTCTCGTTTATGATCCTCAAAGGTCTGTCCTTCCACCTAACCTCGTTCCCTTTTAAAATGCCGTAGGTCATTGCAAGAACAAAGAGCGATCCAACTGCAAAGGTTTTGTAAGAGGCCAGCCCGAAGGTGATAAAGACCAAAAATGTCACCGGAATCAAAAGGGGGAGCCTCATTGAGTTCTCACCTCTAAAAGCCTTAAGCCAAGATTCCTCTCATCGGAGTTCACATAGAGTGTCCCGTACATGTATATCTCCTTATCGCCCAGATGCTCCTCAAGCATGGATATCGGGACAAAATTTGCCGAGATAATGACACCTTCCCCTAAAGGCTGCTTCACATCTATAGAACCATAGGTGAGGTAATCCACATCGTATTTAAGCTTTCCAAATTCCAGAGCATCAAAATCCCCCTTAACGTAGATCAAACCCGAAAATCTCTCAGAATACGCAGGAACTTTGTATGGTGCTATTGCCTCGTGGAATTTCCCTTCAATGGGAGGGAGTTCATAAACGTAAACCTTGCCCTTAACATGAATCTCTATTTTTTTGGCTTTTACGTCCTCAAGGCGAGCTGAAGGCCCTCCAACCGTGAAGCGCTTCCCGTTTTTAACCACGTAAATCGTAGAACCAGATATCGAAAAGAGTTCCCCCTCAAAGATTTTCCCATCCACGCTCTCAATGGTCACGGTAACATTGAATCCATTCTTCACAAGGTTGAACGCCCTGTTGGCAGCCTCATATATCTCCCCACCCTGATAGTGCTGCACGTAGTAATTGATTCCCACACCCACAATTGCAATGATGAGTATAAGGGCATAGAGACGCCTCTCCACACTTACCACCGCTAAGCGTTAGGCTTCTGGGGTAATAAATGTTTCGATGTCATAGGGTTGGAGTAAGCCGGATGTTTTAATGTCATAAAAGACATGCTTAAATATCCAAACTCCCACTTCCCACAGGTGATACCATGAAGAGAAAGGGAATTTTCATACTCGCCGATGGATTGGGTGACAGACCAATAAAAGAACTCGGTGGAAAAACACCTCTGGAATACGCTAATACACCCAACTTGGACAAGCTGGCAAAAATTGGAATTTGCGGGATGCAGGACCCCATTTTCCCGGGTCAGCCCGCCGGAAGTGATACCGCTCACCTCTCCATTTTGGGCTACGACCCCTACAAGACATACAGGGGAAGGGGCTACTATGAGGCATTAGGAGCGGGCATAGATGTTAGGGAAGACGACATAGCCTTTAGGGTAAACTTCGCCACATATGAAAACGGCCTAATTGTCGATAGAAGAGCCGGAAGAATAGCAACGGAGGAAGCACATGAACTGGCCAGAGCAATCCAAGAGGAGGTTAAGCTCCCCGTGGAGTTCATATTCAAAGGGGCCACATCACACAGAGCGGTTTTAGTTCTTAGAGGTTTAGCAAAAGGCTACCGCGTTGGAGAGAACGATCCCCATGAAGCGGGCAAGCCACCGCACGAGTTCACCTATGAGGACGAAGAGAGTAAGAGAACCGCTGAAATCTTAGAAGAGTTCGTGAGAAAAGCACATGAAGTCCTTGAGAAGCACCCAGTAAATGAAAAGAGGAGAAAAGAAGGAAAGCCAGTTGCAAACTATCTCCTAATTAGGGGTGCCGGCACAGCTCCCGATATTCCAAAGAAGTTCCCAGAGCAGTGGAAAGTAAAAGCCGGTGCAATCGTTGCGGTTGCATTGGTTGGAGGAGTATTGAAAGCAGTTGGTTTTGAGCTAATTCCCGTCAACGGCATAACCGGAGAGTACGATACGAATGAAATTGCCAAGGCCAGAGCGGCGGTTAAAGCTTTGAAAGAGCATGACTTCGTGTTCGTCCACTTCAAGCCAACTGATGCGGCTGGCCACGATGGAAACGCAATGAAGAAAGTTGAGATGATTGAAAAGCTCGACCGTCTCGTAGGATACATCTTAGACAACGTCAATCTCGAAAAGACGGTAATAACGCTAACAGGCGACCACTCCACCCCCTGCGAGGTTAAGAACCACAGCGGAGACCCAGTGCCTCTAGTGATAGCCGGCGGGGGCGTTAGGACTGATGATGTAGAGGCGATAGGGGAGAGGCAATGCGCCAA
>NZ_JBMXHE010000096.1:0-8395 GCF_053987695.1 Palaeococcus sp. (in: euryarchaeotes) | reverse complement strand
AGGTGGGGCGTCTTCTGCTCGAAGGAAAATTTGAGGAGGCGGCTTTAAAGTTTCTGGGAGCATATGATGGAAGCATGATGGGGGATGAGGCGAGAAAAGAGTTTTTTGAGACGGGTGATGTCGATAGGGCAATTGAGAGTTTCCCCAAGTTTTTAAGGTATGAGCGGGCAATGCTCTACCGTTACAGGGAGACAAAAAGCTGGAAAAAAGCCTTTGCAGTTCTTCCCCGTCCTGTCTTGAGGATTTTCATCCACGCATACCAGTCCTACCTCTTTAATAAAGTTCTCTCGAGGAGGATTGAGGAGGGACTCCCCCTCAACAGGGCTTTGGTGGGTGATGTTGTCTGTCAGGTTAAGTATGGTATCCCCCTGAGAACCAGAACATATAAAGTTAGCAAAAACACACTTGATTTTGTGAACGAGAAAATAAGAAAGGGAGAGGCAATGGTCACGGCTCCTCTCTTTGGCTTCGCTTCTCGGCTGGCCGAAGGTGAGATGGGAAGAATAGAGCGCGAGATACTTGAGGAAGAGGGGCTGAGACTGGAAATGTTCAGGATGAAGGCTCTGAGGATAATGTCTGAACCCGGAGGAAGGAGGGAGCTTTTGATAAAGCCCGCGGAGTTTAAATATAAGGCGATAAATGAGGAAAATGCACTGGCATTCAAGTTCTTCCTCCCCAGAGGTGTTTATGCCACGAGCGTGCTAAGGGAGATTATGAAGGATTACTGAGTAGCTTTTCAGCCTCGTTAATTTCCTCCCATAGATACTCGGTAAGTGCCCAATCGCCGAAAAGCCTCTGGAATTCATTGAAGTCCTTCTTAATCTTCAAAAAGTGTTCCTCACTTGGATAGATCTTCAGGAGTCTGAAGCATTTCCTAAAAAGCCTCGCGACTTCGCTGCCGCTCTCATCGTTATCGAGCATGTATTCCAGCTCTTTAATGATTATCTCCAGTCCCTGCTTCGGATTTTCGAGAAAAAACCTGTCCACTGCCATCTCGGGATTCAGCTCTATGGATGGATCCGTGCTCTCTATGTAAAAACCTTCTTCCAGAGCCTTCATGGTTGCATGAACATGCTTGCAATCCTTTCCGATGGGGCATGTGCACCTGTTTTCTCCTCTTTTCATATCTATTTCGATGTAGTAGGGGTATGTGCCGAGGACCTTTGAGAACACCTTTTCCCCGCATTTTACGACCCAAAGCACCCTTCCCTCTCTAAAATAGCGCTCACCCTTTCTTGCGGCTTTATCCATTTTCTCACCACAATAATTAGTAAATTGCAAATGCTTTTAAGTTTTGTGTGCTCTAGGGCGAAATGTATAAATTCCTTGAGGGTGAAATAACTATGGTGGTGAATGTGGACGTTTTTGAACTCGCGAAAAGATATCATAAAGAATTGGGGATTAAAGAGCCGAGCTTTGCCACGCTTTCTGCTGAGATATTTGGCGAACTTGCCCTTCAGATCGTGGACTACCTTAAGAGTGAAGGATACATGCTAAAGGATACGAGATTTATTGATTATGAAAAAAGCCTTGTTCTTGAGCTTATAAAAGCAGATAAAAGCTTTGAACTTGTGTTAAGGAAACTTTAAGAATGCTCCTCCCTTATTTTTTCTGGGATGTAACCATCCTTCATGGCAAACTTTTTATTTGTGTGTCTGCCTATAACCTTTGGTGGGCGGATGTTTAAAGTCAGGAAGTTCATTGGAATTTCACAAGACCTTTTTGTGGTTAAAAACTTAATAGGGTCGTTGCTTCAGGGTATCGGTGTTGCCTATCTGATTCCAGCTCTTCTTATATGGGTATATCCCAGGGAGATTGGGTACATATATTATTTTGCAGTTCCGGGTGCATTGAGCGTTTTAATTGGAGCATGGTGGGGAAGGCATGCCCGTCAAATTGAGGATATAAACCTGAGGCAGGCAATGGTGTCATCGGCTTTTGTCTGGCTTCTGGCATCTCTGATAAGTGTTGTCCCCTTCATGGCAATAGCAAAGATGCCCTTTGTGGACTCCTGGTTTGAGGCTATGTCCGCTTGGACGGGTACGGGCTTAACCATGATGCATAATCTGGAGAGCTACCCCCACATACTCCTGTTCTGGCGCTCGTGGATGCAGTGGCTCGGTGGGATAGGCATTGTTCTCGTGGCACTGACAATTTTAATTCACCCCGGAGTTGCAGCCGCGAGACTTTATAAAGCGGAAGCGAGGAGTGAGAGGATCCTCCCAAATCTCGTGAATACTTCGAAGATAATATTTGAGATTTATCTCGTTCTAACCCTTCTCGGAGTATATCTCTACTACATAAACGGAATGAGCCTCTTTGATGCCACCATTCACTCAATGACAGGTCTGGGGACCGGTGGTATGAGTTCTCACGATTTGAGCATTGGATATTTCAACAGCTTGAGCATAGAAGCTATTACAATATTCCTGATGATCATGGGTGCCACGAACTTTACGGTCCACTACAAGCTCTTCAAGGAGCGTTCTCTAAAGGCATTTTTCCAGGATATTCAGGTGAGATACATGTTTTTGTTCCTCTTTATAGCCATTGCTCTAATAACGTACAATCTCTTCGGGGTCACGCATTCCCTAGGAGCGTCCATTAGGCAGGCGATATTTCATTCCGTTTCTGCCGTGACATGCACGGGTTTTGGAATCGCCGACTTGAGCAAGTATCCAGAGCTCTCAAAGTTTTTGATAGGGTTTTTAATGGTTATTGGAGGAGGCGCGGGAAGCACTGCTGGAGGTATAAAGCTTATTAGAATCACTCTGATGTACGAAAGCTTGAAATGGACGCTCCAGGAGTCAATCCTTCCAAAGGGCGCTGTAATAAAGAGGAAAGTTGGCAACTATATCTTCTCAGAGGCTGAAATCCAGGAGGTGCTGAGTTTTACAATGACGTATGTTGCCCTCCTGATTCTGGGAACCGTTTTGATGATGATAAGATTGAATACGAAGCTCGTGGATGCTTTTTTTGAAGTTGCATCCGCTCAGGGAAACGTGGGACTCAGCGTTGGGTTGACATCACCTGCACTTCCCGTTGACCTCAAGGTACTTTTGATAATGCACATGTGGATTGGGAGGCTTGAGATATTCTCGACCCTTGTATTTCTGGTGAGCACAGCGATTGCATTCGCATCCCTCTTTTCGAGGGACTAATCTTTTTATAGTGAACGGCGGAATAATGATTAGGTGTTAGAGATGAGAGTAGGAGTAAGCATATACCCACAGTTTGTAAACAGGGACAAAACCCTGGCGTCTGTCCTTGCCGATATGAAGATCAAACAGTATGACTTTGTGGAGATATTTCCGCATACGCTGGGTCTGATAAAAAATGGAAAAGTCGTCGAGGGAAAGCTCAAGCATGTGGAGACAACCCTTAGAGGCGTTGGCATAGACTACATATTTAGAATGCCAATGTCCGTTAACCTCAGGGATCACATTTACTATTCAAGGCACTTTAAGGTTGCCAAATCCATAGTCGACCTTGCAATAAACCTGGGTGCCAAGGTAATTGTGATGCAGAGCGGGAGAGCGGGAAGGCTGGATCTGGAGATAGAGGCAATTACAGAGCTTGCAAGCCTTGCGGAGAATTCCGGTATCAAGATAGCCCTTGAGAACACTTTCAGCGTTAAAGATACGCTCTATGTCGTGGAGAACGTAAACAAGGACAATGTGGGTTTTGCCCTTGACGTTGGGCATGCATTTCTGAGTGCCCAGGGGGATGAGGAGAAATTCCTTGAGGATGTAAAGCTCGGGGTCGACAAGGCGATTCTGCTGCTGGTTCACGATAACTTTGGGAAGCTCACGCCACAGGTGGAGCCCCTAGATGCTCTCGCGTATGGTGTCGGCGATCTGCACCTCCTGCCCGGGGAGGGGAAAATTCCCTTCGGAAAGCTCATGAAGATGTTTACGGATGGACTTCCCATACTCGTGAAGATAAAAGACCCAGAAAAATTCCGCAAGCTTCCAAACAAAAGAGACATGCTAAATCTTTTGAGGAGTCTATGATTCAGAGCTCCAGTCTTTCTTTTATAACCCTTAAAAGCTCCCCAAATGCAACCCCTATGGCTTCCTTTTTTCTGGTTGGGTGCATGATATCCTCTGTGAAGTTTGACTTTAAAATTTCAACAGCTTCTTCCATACTCAGGGCATTCTCAAGCCACGCATAAGCTATTATCGCCTCCGCTATGTCGCCCTTTCCGTGCTTATCTGTTCTGGGAGGAACGTATTTTTGGAGCTTGGCCCTATCCATCGCCACGGTCAGGGATGCATTGGGGACTCTCCCGCCGCTTGGCTTATCCATGTACTCACTGAGAGCCAGCGAGAATATGAAATTCGCCAGTGAATCCCCGAGCTTTGAGAGGTTTTTATCCGTAAAGTCCATTGAGTACTTCATAACAATCACTTTGAAAATTTAGAGGAGAAAAGAGAGTCATTTCTTTATAGTCCCTTCCCATTTATCAAGAACTTTCTTGGCATCATCGAATATCTCCTGCGCTGCTTTCTCAAGGGCTTCCTCCGGTTTTACCTTTCCATCGGTTTTTACCTTAAACTTCGGCTTTTCCGCCATGAGTATTGGGTGTTCTATGGTGTAGGCAGCGAAGATCACGTGCTTGTTCCTGTGCAGCCTCTCAACCAGCAGGTTGGCGAAAGTGTGGGTTTCTCCCTCCAGATAGAACTCCATTAAATTATCCTCCTTCTTTATGACCTCAATCTTCATTTCCTTCATCCTCCAGATTTTTGATGATCATTTCCAAAGCTTGCTCCTTATTTTTAACGAGTTCATATTTAAACTTATCCTCTTTGAATTCTACGGCTCCAATCTCCATCAACCTTTCAAGGACCTCTTCGGGGTCTAAATTATAAACGACAGCCACAGGGATTACCACTTCCCTTATCTGCCTCGTGGTTTGGAGGGAGATCTGACTCAGAACATCACCCATTCTCCTAGAGAGCTCCACAATTTCTCCCCATGGAAGGGATGTTTTAAGCTTTACCCCATCGAACCTCACATCCTCCCCCATGAGCTCGAGCGTTTTCAAAAGTATCGGAGCTGAGACTGTGGTTTGGGCTCCTCTGAATATATCATCGAGCGTGTATTCATAGAATCCCCTTTTATTTGCATAGAGCCTCGCGTGAACCCTTTTTTGAATCTCCCTGATTTTCTGTATGGCTTCCCTGATCTCGTCCTTTGTCCCCTGTATGTTGATTTTCAGGGAGTTGAGCTTTCCATGAACGTATATAAATGCGGGCAGGTTGAGCCGCTCAATCTCTCTCATTATCTCTTCCTTCTCTAAATCATCCTTCACATGGATCATAATTACTTTTTTACCCGCTTTCATCAACTACACCCTTATCTTCCGGTACATGCTTGATATTTTTCTGGTTTCAACGCTTCCGCATGCGGGGCATATCAGCTGATTGCCCTTCCTTACCAATGGGGTTCTACATCTGGAGCACAGGGCGAAAATGACACCCAAGCTAGGCTCCCTGGTCGTCAGCTGTATTGGGCTCTTTTCAGCACTCAGAACCTTTGCCCTCACTATATCCCCTATTTTGAATTCTTTGCTCATATCTTCGACAAAGCCATTTTTAGCTTGTGAAACATGTATTCCGGCTAGTTTTGAGGTTGCTAAATCTCTATAATCCATCCTTCCTTCTATCCGCAGAATCTCCACTATGGCCACCTGTGGCTTTACATCCACGACCTTTGCAAGCAGAATATCTCCGACCTTCGGGATGGGAGGTGTATCCGTGGCGGGTTCAATACTTATCTCCATCTTCTCTGAATTTATCTTAACCTTCCCGGGCATTGTAGCATAGAGCTCACCATTTTCTTCAATCACACCCTCTCCGGGCAAGAATTCTTCTATAACTCCGAGATAGTCACCGGGAAGAACGAAATCTCCCTCTTTTACAGCCTTCTTTTCATGCACAGCTTCCACCTCAGAGATGATTTAGGAGCTTTGCTTTTAAATTTATTTATGGTATGTGATGTTGCCCGGATAACAATGGTGGCTGCCTTGGTTAGGCAACCCCCATCCCAACAGCAGAGATATGTTTAAAACTCCAGGACATTATTCATTTTTGGTGGGGTTATGGAGATTGAAGAAAGCCACATAAAACTTGCTGTGGAGTTGATTAAAAGAGGATGGGAAGAGAGAAAGATAAGGAGAGAACTTCCCAGGGATACAGCTGATGAGATCATTGAGATTGCGAGAGCTAGGATCAAGGCAAGGGATAAATTCTCAAGGGATGATCTATGGATGGATTTAAGCGGTCTGCGCTACTCTACTCATGAGGTGGTGGCGAGATATAGAGCCGAGCGCTTGAGACCCGAGAGTATTGCCGATGTGAGCTGTGGAATTGGAATACAGCTCATATTCTTCGCGAGATATGCGGAGAAGGCTTACGCCGTTGATATAGATGAGAGAAAGCTCTTTTATGCTATGAAAAATGCGGAGAAATATGGGGTTAAAGATAAAATAACTTTCATAAATGGAGACTCTCTCAAAAAGGAAATTGTGGATAGGATCGATGCGGATATAATATTCTCGGATCCCGCACGTCCCCCCGAGATGCCTGAGAGAAGGCTTGAAGACCTACTCCCGAGCCCCGTTCAAATTTACGAAGCCTACAAGCACAAAACGGATGCATTCATCTTTGATCTGCCCCCCCAAATCCGGCGTGAAAAAATTCCCTGGAAGGGAGAATTTGAGTATATTGACCTCTACGGTCATTTAAATCGTTTAACATTCTATTTTGAGCCGCTTGCTAGAGCGGAGCGCTCCGCGGTGATGCTTCCAAAAGGGGTGCGCCTGGAAAGCGATGAAAGCCTTGAAGACATCGTAGAGTGGAGCACGGAAGTTGGGAGGTACATATATGAGATTCCCCAGAGCGTGCACTATGCCGATTTAATCAACGAGCTCTTTCACAAGGTGAGGGGCAGCTTGAAGATGCTGATGCGTGAAAAGAGAAGGATTTTGGCAACGGCTGATGAGGAGATCGGGAGTGAATATTTAAAGGCGGCTTATCACGTGCTTGGCATCGTTCCCTTCCACCCGATGAGGATAAACGACTTTCTGAAGAGGGAGGGCTTTGGAAGGGCAACCCTGAGGATAAGCATCCCTGATAGGGAGTACTACAACTTCAAACGCCGTGTGGAGATGAATCTAAAGGGCGAGAGGAGAGCGTACGTATTCCAGTTTGGGAATAGAGCAATAATAACGGAAAAATTATAACCCTAGTTCCCATTACGTCTTTAATTGTGTGTCGTGCTTGTTGGATATTCACACATGAGCGACCATCCACGTGCTTCTAAACCAATTTTGGCTTTGATGGGAACTAGGTGAAAAATATTCTGACAAATACAGGATTCTTATGGTACTTGTTGGGAAATTAGGAGCATCCTAAGGAATATAACTCGAAGTCTTTGAATAGCAAAATAAAGAAAGGGAATCATGATATTAGTGTCATTATTTCTCTTTCATCTTTGCTTTTTGTGCAGATGTACCCGAGTTTTCTTTTCCTTGAGTAGCCTATTATGATACCCTTTCCGTGGTAAAACACGATGTCATCATCCCAGACGTCCCTCTTTAACTCTTTAATCGCTTTTTCATTGAGTTCACCTCTAAAGACAACGCAGATTCCATCCCTGCACTCCCAGACCTCGGTTTTTTCGGGCCAGAGGAGGTTGAGCCTCAGAGCGTAGTTTAAAACTTCTTCCTGAAGCTCTGCACTCGGAAGAACTCCCTTGGAGCGGTTGTGGTTCAGTATCATCACAAGCCCCCTTGTTAGCGCCCACAGTGGAGGGTCGTTGTGCTCGTAATCCGCACCAAGGTTAGTGTAGGGGTTTGCGTAGAGGAATTCGGGAATCCTGCGCTTCCACATCATAAACTCGGCAATTCTCGTTAGCCTTATTATCCTGTTGGAGATGACGCGGTAATCCTCGTACCATTTTATGTCGTTGCCCCACTTGAGGTTCACGCGTTTGAGCTTTCCGAGCCATATATCCTCGCTGAGCCTCGTCTTGAACAGGTTGTTTTCTTTTGCAAATTCGTGTGCCTTAAGAAAAATCTCGTAAGCTTCTTTTACAAGTTTAAACTTCCTCATGGCAAAGTTATAAACAACCCCCTCACTCAGGTTCCAGATTACCTCTTGAAGGGAGCCTATTAAGTCTTCAGTGTTTCCGCTCTTCACTAACTCCCACTCTCTCTTTGCCTTCTCGTGGAACTTTTTGCCCTTTTCCTCGAATTCTTTCAGCGTTTTCTGGTACTCCTCCCAATAATTGATTTCTTTAGGCTTAGGGAGCCTGTCCAGGGCTTCCACAAGTTCTTTTGGAACTTCATAACCCTGAGATTCAAAGTATTCCTTGAGGGTGAGGAGAACTT
>NZ_JBMXHE010000095.1:0-31594 GCF_053987695.1 Palaeococcus sp. (in: euryarchaeotes) | reverse complement strand
CCTATTAATCATTTTATCCTATATCTCAAAAGTGCCGCCACCCCTCCTATCGCCCTGAGCTTGTCTCCTCCTTCATGCTCCGAGCTGACGACGACAACTTCACTGCGCATTCCTCTAGCAAACTCCATGAGCTTCTCTATCTCCTCCTTATGCTCTCCCCTGAGGAGTTCATCGAGGATCAGGAGCTTCTCTATAGCGCCGTAGTTTGCAGCTTCCTGAACCTCTTTTAAGCCATAGGCGACAAGTCCCCCCTTTGAAATTTCCGCTATAACCTTCTCCACCAGCTGTATTTCCTTGGCAACCCTGTTTTCATGATAAACCCTGTCAACTATCCCCCTTCTTATAACCTCATAAATTCCCGTCCTTCCCGTGACGCTCGTGTCCTCAACGACGACTTTCTTCGCAAGGTCCGGGTAGCTACTTTGGAGAAACTTGTAGAATTCTTCCTTGACAAATCCGGGGCCTGCCACTATTGCTCTCTCCACATTCTCCCTTTGGATAATCTCCTCCATGGTCTTGGCAACATCATGGAAGAACTTCTTTTCGTCGGCATCTCTGTTTGTGCTGTATCTTTTCCCTCCAAGATTGTGTCTTATGCCCGTGATTATATCCACTCCATACTCTCTTACGAGAGCCATATCCGCCTCTCCATCCTCCATCACAACTATCATGACCTTGGCTCTTTTTGATGCGCTTTCGGCTTCTTTGAGTCTGTCCAGCTGGTATCCCTTCCATCTGGGCTTTTGGATTGTGATTATTGTACCTTCCCCAACGGTTATCGTGTGGTATTTTCCAAGGGGAACCTCTTCACTGGATGTGTAGACTATAGGACCGTTTATTCTCAAATTGTTTGCAAATTTATGGAAATCTATCTTTTCAGCCCGGATTCCCAGGAAGACAGGGATTACTTCCACCTTCTCGGCCCTGAGAGAATCACTTCTCTGTGCCTTCTTCCTGAGAGTCTTCGAAAATATGATGTCCCCCTCTTCGATTATGTGATAGAGATGCCAGAGGTCATCGAGAGTCTCGGCTTTAACTTTAATCTCACCTCTTTTCATGTCCCTGTGAATTATTTTCATGCTCACCACCATGGGGTATTAGAAGGGTTGGCTTTTAAAAGTGTGCGCCTGCACCAAAAGTGTGCGTCTGCCCAAAAAGGGATAAAAGAGGAATCAGCCGAGAACGCTTAAAAGCACTCCAGCTGCAACGGCGGTTCCAATAACTCCTGCAACGTTTGGTCCCATTGCATGCATTAGTATGAAATTTCCGGGGTCTTCTTCGCTTGCGAGTTTCTGAACAACCCTGGCGCTCATTGGAACGGCTGAAACTCCAGCAGCACCAATCATTGGATTTATCTTGCCTCCGCTCGCCTTCATCATGACCTTCCCCAAGAGAACTCCACCGGCAGTTGCCGAAGCAAAAGCAATAACACCCAAGCCCAATATAAGCAGCGTTTTTGTCGTGAGGAAGTATTGCGCCTGCATTGTTGATCCAACACCCAAGCCGAGGAAGATTGTGACAATGTTCATAAGTTCTTCTCTGGCAGCTTTGGCGAGCCTTTCAACAACACCACTCTCTCTAAAGAGGTTTCCAATCATTAGCATTCCGACCAGTGGCGCTGCCGATGGAACTAGCAAGCCTATGATAGTCATTGAGGCTATTGGAAAGAGTATTTTCTCCCTTTTGGATACAGGTCTTAGCTGCTCCATCCTTATTCTCCTTTCCTCTTTTGTTGTGAGTGCCTTTATGACTGGGGGCTGGATCAGTGGAACCAGGCTCATATAACTATAGGCGGCAACAGCTGTTGCACTCAATAGATGGGGGGCGAGCTTAACGGTGAGATAAATTGTGGTAGGGCCATCCGCACCACCGATGATACCTATGGATCCCGCCTCTTGGGGGGTGAATCCAAGGAGTATTGCCGTTAGCATCGCTATAAACACACCTATCTGAGCCGCTGCCCCAAGTAGAGCCGTTTTTGGATCCGCTATCATGGGCCCAAAGTCAGTCATTGCCCCAAGACCAAAGAATATCAGCAGAGGTACTACCTCTGTGTCTATGAGGTTTGTTTTTATGAGATAAAAGAGACCGTGGGGTGGCTCCACGATCCCTGTTAGAGGCAGATTTACCAAAACGGCGCTTATACCAATTGGGAGCAGCAGAAGCGGCTCATATCCCTTTTGAATTGCGAGATATACGAGCACAAGTCCAACAATTATCATTATGATGTTCCCGATGGTGAGGTTAAGCAAACCCATGTTCTGGAAGAACGTGATGATAGCTTCTGCAAGTCCGCTCATTTTGCATCACCCAAGCTCTATTAATGCTTGTCCTGTGTCTACTGTGTCTCCTTCTTTTATTAGGATGCTTTTAATAATCCCGTCTTTTGGTGAGGGGATTTCATTCTCCATTTTCATTGCTTCTAAAACCAGTAATCCTTGGCCTGTTTTAACTTGCTCACCCTCCTTAACAAGAATCCTGAGAATCTTACCAGGCATGGGCGCTGAAACAACATTCCCACCCACAGGCTGAGGTTTCGCTGGAGCTGAAACAGGAGCTGAAACAGGAGCCACAGGGGCGGTGACCACCTCCGGAGGAGCAACGGTCGTGGGTATCCCTAAATCCTTTGCCTGAACTTCGTAGCTCTCGCCTTCAAAGCTTACTTTGAACCTTCCTCCACTCAATTCCTCAACTTCAACTTCGTATGGAGTCCCATCCACAATGATCTTAACCTTTCCCTTCATATTCACCACTTCCCCAACTCATAGTTAAAGTTCTCAACTTCATCCATCTGGCTCTGCAGGCTATATAGAGACCAGTAATCATGAACTTTCTTTTTAAATGGAAGGGGTCTCAGCTGGGCATTTTTCTCCCCTATGTATGCTAAAATAGCCGCGGTGATTATTGCGAGCTTTCTTGGTTCTATCTTAACCTCTTTCGCTTCGACCCGTTCCTTCACAACTTCCTTGGCTTCTTCCTTCACGACTTTTTTAGGCTTGGGCTTCTCTGGGATCAGGAGCTTCTCAACGTACCCTATGCCGTACATTGCGAGTGCCAAAATAATGAGGACGAGGAAGACCACGGTGACACCGAGTACCGTGACATAGAGGCCTTCAATGAATGCCTGCATTGAAATCATCGCTCACACCTCACAATGGGATGTTCCCATGCTTCTTTGGAGGTAGCTTAACACGCTTGCTTGAGAGCGCCTCGAGAGCCATTATTATTCTCCCTCTGGTTTCTGCAGGGTCTATTACATCGTCAATGTATCCTCTTCCCGCCGCCACGTATGGGTTGGCAAACTTGTCCCTGTACTCTTTGATCTTCTGCTGTCTGAACTCCTCAGGGTTCTCTGCCTTTGCAATCTCCTTTCTAAATATGATGTTTGCTGCTCCTTCGGGTCCCATAACCGCAATTTCTGCCGTGGGCCATGCATAGACAAAATCGGCACCCAAGTGCTTGCTTCCCATAGCCAAATATGCTCCTCCATAGGCTTTTCTTAGAATTATAGTCACCAAAGGAACCGTCGCCTCTGCATAGGCATATAAGACCTTGGCACCGTGCCTAATGATCCCTCCGTACTCCTGTTGAACTCCTGGTAAATAGCCGGGAACATCAACTAAGGTTACAATTGGTATGTTATAAGCATCACACGTTCTCACGAAGCGTGCTATCTTATCGCTTGAGTCTATATCGAGAACTCCTGCCAGGTGTATTGGGTTGTTCGCCACAAATCCAACTGTTTGTCCATTCATCCTTCCGAATCCAACAACCGCATTTGGAGCATAGTATGGGAGTATTTCTAAGAAATCTGGGTTCCCATTGGCATCTCTATCCACTATCTCATAGATGACCTGTCTTACGTCATAACCTTTATTTGGATCATCCGGCACTATTTCATAGAGTTTCTCGCTCTTTCTAAATGGAAGGTCGCTTGTTGGGAGTTTTGGCGCTTTTTCCATATTGTTTGATGGTAGATAGCTTACCAAACGTCTTACCAGTGCCAGAGCTTCTTCATCGCTGTTGGCAATTAAGTGAGCCTGACCGCTCTTTTGAGCGTGTACCATACCTCCTCCAAGCTGATCAGAGGAAACCTCAATGCCTGTAACAGCTTTAACTACCTGAGGCCCTGTGATAAACATGAAGGTTGCCGGATTGTTGACCATAACTATAAAGTCCCCAATTGCCGGGCTATAAACCGCTCCTCCTGCACATGGACCCATAATAACCGTGATCTGAGGGACAATGCCGCTCATAATGGTATTCATCTTGAAGATGTCGCCGTATCCCTTGAGGGAGTCAACGCCCTCCTGAATTCTAGCTCCTCCTGAGTCATTTAAACCTATTATGGGCGCCCCAGCTTCGAGTGCCAACTCCATGACACGCTTGATTTTCGCCGCGTGCATCTCTCCAAGAGAGCCCCCCATCACCGTGAAGTCCTGGGCGTACACAAAAACGAGCCTTCCATCAATGGTTCCATATCCTGTTATGACTCCATCGGCTGGAAGTTCCTTCTCCCCCAAACCGAAATCCGTGTTTCTGTGCTTGATAAACATCCCTATCTCCACAAAGCTTCCGGGATCGAGGAGCTTTTCAATTCTCTCTCTCGCAGTGAGCTTACCTCTGGCGTGCTGCTTTTCCACTCCCTTCTCTCCACCCATCTGGAGAATCCTTTCCTTCATTTCATGCAACTCATTAACCTTTTCTTCCATGCTCATAAGAACCACCTGTCAAGGTATCTAAGCCTTTGTAGTTTGTAAAGTTTAAAAGCGTTTTCATGGCGATAAAATGCCCAAAAGAATACAGTATATCATGAAAGGAGATTCATTCAAGGCTCAGCCAACCTTTTTAATAACCCTGATTTTTCTCCCCTCAACTTCAAAGACCTTTCCAAAGAACCTCTCAACGACCCAGATATTCGTCAGCAGGTGCTTTGTAATCTCACTTACCCATATTTCCCCGCCTGTAAAGGGGAGAAATGGTATGAGCTGGTCTCCCAGGAATCTGTCCACTGCATAGCCCGATTTTAGCTCTTCTATTAATTCTTCCGCCGCTTCCCTCCCAACAGCCTCGGCGGGCTTTCCCTTTTTTCCCAGGGCATCACCTCCAATCCTTAGGACGTCCGTATCAGCCCAGAGAACTATTCCACTCCCAGGCCCGGCACTCCTGCTAGTCTCCCTATTTATTCCGACACTCAAATTTGGAAAAATTTTCTCAAGGATTCTCCTTGCACTCTCCGCCTGCCTCTCGGCTATGTGGTGTGGAAGGTTTGTGGCATGGCTCACACCTTCAAATCTGTTTATCTTTCTAAATTTTCTGGCTACAAGTTTTTTCTTTTCTTCCCATGGCTCCACTTTTCCAGAGACCAAACCCCCTCCCCTTGGATAGTGTCCCCTCCTCTTCACTTTTATCTCCACATTTAAACCCATCTTTTGCAGCGCGAAGAGCGTAACATGCTTTATGTAGTCTATGGGAGGTGACCATGGAACATCCGTCCCTCCAGTGATTTCAAAGGTTATCTCTTCTCTGGAAAAAGCCATAGCCGGGAGAAGAGCTTGGAGCACCAGACTTATGCTGCCGGCAGTTTTTATTGGGATCTTAACATGTTTTGCGCTTATCTCCCCAGGATAAAACTCTAACGTCGTTGAGCCCAGCTTTGCTCCTTTAACCCCTGCACCGCACAGCTCTTTGACTCCCAAAATTGCATGAAGATGCTGATTGCTCAATCCGGGCTTTGGGCGATTCGCTCTGATGTTTATAATTTTAATTGGTTTTCCGCTTATGGCAGAGAGCGCCACGGCACTTCTTAGTATCTGTCCCCCTCCTTCCCCATAGCTTCCATCTATGATTATCATATCTCTTCCCAAATTAAGATTTAGATGAAGGGATTATTAAATTGATGGTGCGACAAAGAGCAATTTTTCCTTATAATTCCCTGTCATTATTAAGTATTAAATACAATTTAGATTTTCGGCATTTTTATATATTTCAAGGACTAATTATATATTGAGGTGAGTTGATGGAACCCGGGGTGTTTTTTGAGCTTCCAATCCCCCCAGAACCGGACAAGAGGATTGTGGAGAGAGAATATGATAAAGTGGAATTTATCTCAAGCTATTTATGGAACAAAGCCGAGATTTATGACTTTTTAGGACCTGCAGGCATTCATTATGGAGAGTTCAAAACTATTGTGAGGGAGAATAGAGAGAAAATTGAGAGATGGCTTCGGGCGGAGTGTGAGTGGAAGAAGCTTGTGGAGCAGATCTATTATGATCTGGAGGAGCTCGTTAGGCTGAAAGAACATATGAAAATGGAGCTCTAACTTCCGGAAAGATTATAAACCAATTCTTGCTTAACTTGGAGAGGGTGCTACATGAGAGTAGTGTTTGATATAGGAGGTTCTGTTCTTGTTCCAGACGAGCCGGACATTGATTTCATAAAAAAAATTGCATATCAGCTCACAAAGATAAGTGAGGATCACGAAGTAGCCGTCGTTGTAGGGGGCGGAAAAGTTGCCAGGGAGTACATAAAGGCTGCGAAGACATTCACACCAAACGAGACATTCAAGGATTACATAGGAATACACATTACGCGGGCGAATGCAATGCTCCTGATAGCTGCTCTAGGAGAAAAAGCATATCCTTTTGTTGTTCAGGACTTCAGGAAGGCATGGGAGGTCATGCAGGTTAAAAAGATCCCCATAATGGGGGGGACTCATCCGGGGCACACCACGGACGCCGTTGCCGCTCTTTTGGCGGAGTATCTTCAAGCGGATCTTCTGGTTGTTGTAACAAATGTGGATGGGGTGTACGACTCTGATCCAAGGAAGAACCCAAATGCCAGGAAGCTGGCCAAGATAACCACTCAAAAGCTGGTAGAGATAGCCATGCAGGGTGAGAGCAAAGCGGGCGGAAGCGGGGTTGTTGATGCGCTGGCGGCAAAATTCATTGAGAGAGGGAAGATCAAAACAATCATAGTTGGGAAGGAGGATGCCATCAGGCTCTTTGATGTAATTAAGGGAATCCATAATGGCACTCTCGTTGTTCCCTAATTTTAGACAAGCAGAACTGCCAAAATCCCGGCCAGGAATATCCCATCAAATGTTCCGGCCCCTCCTATGCTGGCCATCGGGGCTCCGAGCTCTTTTATTTTCTTCATGTTCATAAGGTCGGCACCTATGAGGACGCCCATCGTGCCGCTCATGTATGCTATCAGAGGTTTATTTCCCCCGAGTATCAAGGCAAGTGCTATGGCGATTAGGGGAGGTATTAATGTAGGTACGGCGATTCCCAGCCCTCTTACGGGCTTTGCAAATGAGTGGATTATGAGAGCGGCTATTATGGTTGCCAGGAATGCCTTTCCAAGGAGTTCATAATCACCCACCGTGCTCAGTCTGACTATCTCGTATGAGACTATGCTTAAGGGAACCAGCGCCCCTCCCACGTTCACAGCTATGACCGTCTTTTGTTCTCCCCAGTCCACGTATGGAACGGGATAAGTAACCCCAAAGAATGAAACCTCCTTAACCCGGGCTATCGGTCTGTAGCTCGTTACCTCCTTCACAGGAATATTGATGAAGCTTCCTATAAGAGATGCCCAGAAGAGTGTGTATGCAACAGATAGAGGAAGCCCCAGCTTTCTAAATGCTAGAGTTATTGTACCCGCAAACAGGATGAAGAGCAACGGCAGTAGGAGAACTAAGAGTATTATGAATGGAAGTGCCAGTGGTGGGAATAAATAACGCCTCATAACATCACCTTCTCACATAGAATAACATGGGAATCACCTTTTAACTTTAACCTTCAGATTGCTCACAAGTGAGCGTTAGATTTATAATTCATGAGAGTGGAAAGTAGGTGGGGAGGGAAATGAACGCCATTGAGGTCAGGGAATTGAAAAAGAGCTATCCAAAGAAAATACCCCTCCCTCTGAGGAGGGTTGAGTGGATTGAAGCCGTTAAAGGCATAAGCTTTGAAGTTAAGAAGGGAGAGCTCTTTGGACTCCTCGGGCCCAACGGTGCGGGTAAGACCACGACGATAAAGATGCTTACAACCCTCCTGGAGCCAACGGGAGGAGAGGCTAAAATCTTGGGCTATGATATTAAGAGGGATGCGCGGGAAATTAGAAAAAGGATAAATCTCGTTGCCGAGGGGGAGAGGACATTATACTGGCGTCTTTCAGCCTATGAGAATCTGAAGTACTTCTCGAGAATTTATTATGTTCCCAAAAATAAGGAGAAGGGGAGGATAGAAGAACTTTTAAAGCTTGTCGGTCTGTGGGAGAGGAGAAATGATCTTGTGATGGGCTTCTCAAGAGGTATGAAGCAGCGTCTGGCGATAGCGAAGGCATTAATAAACGATCCCGAGGTGCTCTTTCTCGATGAGCCCACACTGGGCCTCGATGTTCAAAGCGCGCTCTTTGTCAGGGAATTCATAAAAAAGCTCGTTGAAGAGCACAAAAAAACCGTCCTCCTTACAACGCATTATATGGCGGAAGCCGAGGAACTCTGTGACAGAATAGCCATCATAGATCACGGTAAAATCATAGCCCTGGATACCCCGGAGGGGCTTAAGAGGATGATTACCGATGAAGACGCCGTTGAGATAAAGGTGAAGGACTTTGCTCCATCAAAACTTGAGCGGAGCCCTTTTAGAATGGCTGTTGTTAAAGAGGATGCGAGCACAAACATGCTGCTCTTAAGGGGTCAGGTGGTCGAGGAAGAGCTACCAAAACTTGTTGAATGGCTCGTAAGAAGGGGTGCAAAAATTTTGAGTGTCGAACAGAAGGAACCCACGCTTGAGGATGTTTTCATAAAGCTAACGGGGAGAGCAATAAGAGATTAGGTGATGGTATGCTCGCCGTAATGGAGAAGGAATTGAGGATGTTCTTCAGGTACCCTCTGAGGGTCGTTAGTTCCATAATCGTCGGCATAGTGTTTCTTGTGCAGTTCATCTTTTTTGGACAAGCTGTTCTTGGAGGACGTTATTCAAGTATGCTGGCGGCTTCCACAGGAATGGGCGATTATCCCACTTATGCTTTAATTGGCTATGTTCTATGGTGGCTCTTCACATCTCCGATAGAAGCATACATATTTGGTATTAGAAGGGAACTCCAGCGGGGAACTTTGGAGATCAACATGTTAGCTCCATTACGAACCATAAAATTCCTGATAGGGCTCTCTTTGGGCTGGATACTCATAGACAATGTCCTCATGGGAGTTGTGTTCCTTTTTGGGGTCTGTCTCTTTAAAATACCGCTGAGCTGGGGGATTATTTTAAAGGCTGTTCCCATCTTCATGCTGGCATTTGTTGCATTTCTGGGCTTTGGGATGATTTTTGCAGGTTTGGTGATGCTCTTTAAGAATATAGGAGCCCTCGGACAGATATTTGAATTTCTGGTAATGTTCCTCTCAGGCGTCTTCTTTCCTCTCAATGTCATGCCATACTGGGTCAGGGCAGTTGGAAATGCAATCCCCCTAACCCATGCTATAAACATAGTTAGAGGTGTTTTTGTGGGGAAGAGTTATGCTGAGATGGCCTCGAGCCTGCAGGCATTGCTTCTCTTATCCACCGCTTATTGGCTCATAAGCTACGGTATATTCAGGTGGGCCGAGAAGATCACGAGGGTGGTGGGTTATGGTGGCTACTGAGCTGAGGCCCCTATGGGGGGTTATGGTCAAGAACTGGCGTATCTTCCTGAGCTACAAAATATGGTTTGTGAGCGATATACTAATGGGGCTTTTCTTTGTGGCTCAGGCTCTTCTTATAGGCATAGGATTAACGGGGGAGAGAAACTCTCCGGCACTGCAGAAATTAACGGGATACTCGGACTACGTAGCATTTGCCGTTCTCGGCCTCATGGTCCTCTTCTTTGGACTCACATTTTTAAGCGGTTTTGTCTGGAATGTTGTGGACGAGCTTTATGCAGGAACTTTAGAATATAATTTTGCCGCCCCTATGAGAAGGCCGACTTTTTTCCTCGGGAATGTTCTCCTGAGAATAGTTATGACACTCATATACCTCATCTTTTATCTAGTACTCTTCAAGTTCCTCTTTAACCTTCACCTGAACTTTTTGGCATTTATCAAAGCCGTCCCCGTGCTTCTAATTGGCGCCCTTGGAATGATAGGGCTTGGAATGGCAGCTGCTGGTGTGGTTCTCTACCTGAGAGATCCGGGACCGTTTATAACAGTCCTTGAGATGCTCGTGTTTGCCCTGAGTGGGGCAATGTACCCCCTGAGCATCCTTCCAAAGGGCCTGCAGATCATGGCTAAAGCGCTCCCATACGCACCAACAACGGATGCCATAAGGAAAGTGGTGGCCTTTGGATACGGAAGTGCTAAAAACGAGATTGTATATTTGATTGTGATATCATCGGTTTACGTCCTGTTCGGTTATGTGGCATATAAATGGAGTGAAAAACAGGCGAGGGTAATCGGTTTAAAGAGCTATTGAGGTGATTAAAATGAGGGCTGTTGCCTTTGTTGGCTTCAAAAAGAGTGGAAAAACAACTTCACTTGAGGCTGTTGCAAGGGAGTTGAAGAAGAGGGGCTATCGCATTGGTATAGCAAAGAGCATGCATGCAACTTTCGATAGGGAAGGAAGCGATACTTGGCGCTTCTCCGGTGTGGCGGATTATGTTCTGGTGAAAGCAGAGGACACGGACGCTTTCCTCTTCAAAGCAAAGGATCTTAACGCTCTGCTATCAATGATGCCCGATGTGGATTTCCTACTTCTTGAGGGTTTTAAATCGATAAAGCACGTTCCCAAAGTAATATGCGCAAGGGAGGAGAGTGAGGTTAAAGAGTTAAACGATGGGCTGGGAATTGCTGTGAGTGGTGTTATAGCAAATGATGAAAGCGACAGGATTGAAGGACTTCCCGTGATGAATGCCCTTAGAGATGTGGAGAAGCTTGCGGATTTAATCGAAAGGAAGGCTTTCATGCTTCCAAATATAGATTGCAGAATGTGCGGCTTCGATTGCTATAACATGGCAAAGCTGATAGTTAAAGGTGAGAAAACGCTCAAAGACTGTGTGGTCTTGAACCAAAGGGCAAAGGTAATTGTCAAGGTCGATGGAAAGATTCTACCCATGAAGGACTGGGTGCAGGAGCTTGTGGAGAAAACTGTTAAGGGAATGCTATCGGCGATGAAAGGATACAAAGAGGGGAGGAAGATTGAGATTATAATCAGGGAGTGATATTGGAGTGCCATTATGGGTGATTGCCCCGACCAGCAAAAAAGAAGGACTTCTTTAATTCCCTCTCACTCCTCAGTTCATTACCCTCTAATTGGGTTCACGTTCATCGGCGGAAAATCAAGAAATCAAAAATTAACCCTCCCCTTTTTTCTTTACATGGTATCTGTCATAAATCTTCTTTCCGACGATCAGGAGCAATGCCACGGGTGAACCTACTATTAAGAGGACTATCCCCGCATTTATCATGCCCAGGAGGATTTCCAACGCCCTGTAAATCGTGGCTTTAAAGTTCGTATCAACTTCAAAAACGGGCTTTTCCTTGCTCTCTATTGTCACGTGGTACGTTATATAGTTCGTGGTTTTCTCGTAATAATCCTTCTGGAGGTAGAGGTAGTTGAGGCGTGAATTTATTGAGGCAATCCTGTTCTCAATCATAATCAGGTCATTGACATCTTTGGAGAGATTATAGAATTCCAGCAGCTGTTTCTTCTCCGTCTCAAGGCTCTCTATTTCCGCCATTATTTGATTATACTGGCTTGTGACATCCTGAGTTTCCAAACGAAGGTTCTTGACATTATATGCATTTAAAAAGGAGCCGAGCTTCTGCTCATTCTCGAGCGTATTTGGGATTCTGAACTCCATGTAATACACAATTCTCCTCTCACTTCTATCGAGGTTTTCACTCACCACATAACCGCCCATAGAAGAGATCTGACTCTTGATATCAGAGGCAACTTTAATTGGATCATCATCTTGAATTGTAATATAATAGTCCTTTTTAAGCCTTTGAACAACTTCTTTCACAGTAGTTGCCGTGGGCCCGGTTGCTGTAGGGATAGATGCAGTTGCCGTCTCAGTTGCATATAAGGGTCTAGAGGATGGTTTGGAATACCCCCTCTGATAAGTCGCTCCCCCGGTTTTGAAGAGTCCTCCTATGTAAATTATTCCCGCAAGAAAGATTAAAACCATAACTATGAGAACACCCAGCAGCTTCATGTTCTTTTTCATGACACCACCAAGAAATACTAGACGTTTATTACATTTAAGGGTTGTTAAAGCTTCAAAATGAATTGAAGTGAAAAAATAAAAATCACTTCCCGCACCTCTTGATGATGAGGGGCAGTAGGGTCAGCGCTGCGATGAATGATGTACCACATATTCCCTCCCGTGGCGAGGGAGTGCTTGAGGAAGAGGGAGTGGGAGTAGAAGTGGAAGTGGGGAGTGCTATCTTCCCTTTGGGCAGGGAAACATTATGAGGTGCCACTGCACACTTTAATAAAAGGGGATTCTTGCTTTTATAGTAGGGGATCCACGCCATCTTTCCCTCTTTAGTTTCATACCATCCAATTTGAGAGTTATAACCTGCTTTACCTCTTTCAGCAACACTTGTTATGGCTTCGATATCATCATCGGTTATATTGATTATTTCATTCTCTTTGAGCCATTTGAGTTCTTCTCTTAGTGCCTCTTTGAAGTTGAAGGAATATTCATCCACAATCCCCTTTGGCATGTCGATTTTTTCGGTTTTAAACGTCAGGTTTTCAAAGGCACATGAAATTCCAAGCACATTAAAGAGCTCTTTAAGTTCTTTTAAATCCTCCTCACCTAGCTTCTCTCTGTTGTAAGCGGCTATTAAAACCTCCCCATTGGCAACTTTGATGATTTTACTGGGATCCACACCATGAGATTTCAAGCATTTTTCGAAGTCCTCATTTGGCTTCCATGTGCACACGCCATTCACACAGCCGCAGCTCGTCATTTGAAGGCACTTATACCAATCCTTATAGACGCATATTGAGACTATGTTCTTGGCATTCTCTCTCGTGGTGCATATCTCTCCCGAACATCCTCCCGTGGCACATTCATTATCACTCCTGCATTCGTTGCCCTTTAGGGAAGAGATTTGAACAAGCAGATTTTGCTTCCTAAAAACGTAATTTCCTTCAATCTTCCAGCCCAGCTTTTCCGCATTCTTTAAGCTTTCATTTGGGAATATGAATGATAAATTAAACCTCGTGTAGGTATAGCTCGAATTAAAGCTTTTCGCGGGTATCTGAATCCTCAGGTGTAGCCCTTTTGCCTCCCTTAAAATGATAGCAACCCGTTCATCATAATGGGAGCGGTAGATTATTGTGTTATTCTCTATCAGCACATTCTCCGCACTTTTCAAGGGTGTTAAATTGTAGGATATGCCAGGTTTGTTGAGATATACCTCCACCGCAAGGTTATCCATCGGGCTATAGCAGGCGCTCGCCAGCGGAAGGAGCATCAAAAATATTATGAGGATTATCCCTCTCTTCATGTTTTCACCATTATAAATTCCCATTCCGGATATATACGGCTATCGACAGCTTCGAATGAAGTTGAAGCAAAAATTTTAAGAACATTGCGTTACTATAGTTGAATAGGGGTGGTGCCAATGGATCCATTGAGCGGGTTCTTTGGCTCATTGATCTGGTGGTTGTTCTTCCTTTATCTGTTGCTCTGGCCTCAGATGCAGTTTAAAAGCCTCCAAATAAGCAGGGCAAAGCTACTCCAAAGGCTCTCCCGCAAGAGGAACTCAACGGTAATTACACTAATCCACAGGCAAGAGAGTGTTGGGCTCTTTGGAATCCCCTTCTACAAGTTCATCAGCGTTGAAGACAGTGAAGAGGTTTTAAGAGCGATAAGAATGGCACCAAAAGATAAGCCCATAGACTTAATAATTCACACACCGGGAGGGCTGGTTCTCGCAGCAACCCAGATAGCCAAAGCTCTTAACGATCATCCGGCTGAGACAAGGGTTATAGTTCCCCACTATGCAATGAGCGGTGGAACTCTAATAGCCCTGGCGGCGGATAAGATAATAATGGATCCCCACGCTGTTTTGGGACCCGTTGATCCCCAATTGGGACAATACCCTGCCCCAAGCATAATAAAAGCCGTTGAGCAGAAGGGTGTGGATAAGGTGGATGATCAAACATTAATTCTAGCGGATGTTTCAAAGAAAGCCCTCAGACAGGTTAGGGAATTCATATACTCCCTCCTCAGGGACAAATATGGCGATGAGAAAGCCAGGGAACTGGCTGAGGTTTTAACCGAAGGCAGATGGACCCACGATTATCCAATAACCATAGAACATGCCAGAGAACTTGGATTGCACGTAGAGACGGAGGTTCCAAGTGAGGTTTACACCTTGATGGAGCTCTACAAGCAGCCCATGAAAAATAGGGGAACCGTTGAGTTCATGCCATATCCAGTAAAGCAGGAAAATCGCAGGTGATTAGAGATATCCAAACTTTTTGAGGATGTGCATTATTCCCTCCGCTCCTCCTTCCCCATAGGGCTTTTCCGTGATGTAATCCGCTTTTTCCTTCAAGCTCTCCGGTGCCTGCGCCACAGCAACCTTATAACCTACAACCTCAAAGGCATCTAAATCGTTCTCCCCGTCTCCTATATGGGCGACTTCTCTCGGTTTTATACCAAGCATCTCGCACGCCTTTTTTATTCCATTCCCCTTGTTCACCCATGGTTGCTTCACATGAATTGCATATCCACTGTCCACAGCTACCAAGTTTAAGCCTAGCTCCTCAATTAGCTTTTTAACCTCTTCAACGGGAACCTTTCGGGTTAATACCAGTCCCGCCTTTCTTTCACCATATCTCATGGAATAGCTCATTTCAGCTTCAGGATAGCGCTTTTTAAGCTCGCTCCAAAGAAGCATGGTCTCTCCCATATCCCCAAGATATATGCGATTATTTCCCCTATGGTCAGCCACTACTCCACCATCCTCCGCTATTATGGGGCCGCTCGTTCCTATCAAAATGCTCGCCCCCATTGCAAAGCCAGCGTGATTTCCCGTTACAAGCATTATCTTAACTCCAAGGTTCTCTGCAAACCTTATGGCCCTTAAAGCTTCCTCATGGAGCTTTCTGTCCGGGTATGTTATGGTCCCATCTATATCCGTGGCTATTGCCTTTATCATCACCCACACCCAAAGCTTAATTTCGGTGGAGAGTTAATAAACTTTGATGATAAGAGATAAGAGATGGTGATAAAAGATGGAAAAAATCGAAGAGAGCCTTAGGATTATAGAGGAGAACCTCCCCAAGACCCTCGAAGAGTTTAAATCACTTGGATTGATTAAAGACGGGATTTATAAACATCTGGAGTTTGCAATTCAGCTTTTAATAGATGAGCTCTCGGAACTCACGGAGGGTGCCGTTTTCAGCTACGGTGATATAGTATCCGAGCTTCATGAGAGAGGGATTTTGAGTGATAAGGACAAAGAAAACATGGAGTTTCTTCTCCAGCTCAGAGAGATCTTTATCTACAATTATGATCTGGTAAATGATGAAATAGCTTTTAGAAATATGAAAGAGTACACTGAAATGATTAGAAGTGTTTTAAAGACTTTAAGGAGGAAGCGGAATGATAGGGCTGCTTCCGATTAAGGGTTATGGGCTCCCACAGGAGCTCATTGAGGACTTGAAGAGGAATCTGGACGCATATTTTGGAAAATTTGGCTTAAATGTGGAGCTCATGCCGGAAATTGATATAAAGCCGTTCTTGGATTCCTACGATGAGCTTAGAGGGCAGTTTCTGGCAAGCACGATTGCCTATCGCATAGCGAGGATAAGGGGGAATTTTAAAGCTCTCCTCGGTATCACGGATGTTGATCTCTATGAGAGGGGAATGAATTTTGTATTTGGGGTTGCGATTCCACCCCTGAGGAGCGCCATTATCTCCATATACCGCCTGGATCCACGCTTCTACAGGGAACCCTATAATTATGAGAAGCTCGGAGAGAGGACTCTTAAAGAAGCCGTTCACGAACTTGGCCACGTTTTTGGACTTCCCCACTGTCCGGACCCCAAATGCGTCATGCACTTTTCAAACTCCATATTTGATACCGATTTTAAGGGGTGGAGGTTCTGTGAAAAGTGCGAGGAAAAGATAAAATACAACATAGACAGACTAACGGAGGGGAGAGGAAATGATTGAAGTTGAGCTCAAAGGATACGCTGACGATGAAATCTTTAAGGAAGTTAGGGAGAGGTTTGAATTCCTGAGGAGGGAAGTTCACGAGGACACATACTATCAGCATCCCTGCAGGGATTTCTCCAAAACGGATGAAGCCCTGAGAATCAGAATAAAGCGTTTTGATGGCCATTTTGAAGCGTTTTTAACCTACAAAGGGGCAAAGCTCGACGAGTCCTCAAAGACCCGCAGGGAGATTGAGGTCCCAATAGCCGAGCCCGATAAATATGAGGAGATTTTAAGGGTGCTGGGATTTAGAGAGGTGATTACGGTTAGAAAGATTCGTGAAAAGTATTTCGTCAAAAAGGGCATCATAATAACCCTCGATGACGTGGAAGACCTTGGAAAGTTTGTGGAGATTGAGGAGCTCGTGGAAGAGGGGGATATAAAGGAGATAGCAAGTGAGCTAAGAGAGATTCTCAGAGATGTTGGTGTTAAAAGATTTGAGAGGAGATCCTATCTGGAGCTTCTCCTGGCTAAATGAGGGCCGATGAAGAATGGAACGCCCTTATATCTCCCCCTCTATCTCCCTTCTTATTCTCTCCACGAATTTCGCCGTAAATCTGTGCCTCTCAAGCGCCATCTTTCTTGCAGTCTCCGTATGCATTAAATCCTTGAGCTTCAGTATCTTCTCCTCAAAGTGCTTGAGCGAGTATTCCATGCTTCTTCCATGCTCTCCTGAGTACATAAAGACTCTAGCAACTCCTATTGCCCCTATTGCATCCAGCTTATCCGCATCGCTCAAAATCTTTGCCTCAAGGGTTTTGGGAGGCTTCTTCTTCGAAAACCTGTGGGTTTCTATGGCATGCACAACCTCCCCGACCTTGGGATATCCCCGCTTTTCAAGGAATTCACGGGCAATCCTTGCCCCTTCCCTGGCATGATCCTCTATGATTCCCTTCGATTCCAAGGGGCGCGCAACATCGTGGAGGAGCGCTGCAAGTGCCAGCACCTCCAGATCAGCTCCTTCCTGCTTTCCTATGTGCATGCACAGGTTTAGGACCCTTTTAACGTGGGAAAATCCATGGGTGCCCTCACGCTCAAAGAAGCCCCTTGCAAAGTTCTCCGCTTCCCGTATCAATGCTAGGCTTTCCCTACTCTTAATGTAGTCCTCCAGCCTCAAACCCTTCACCTCACGGGGAAATTTTTTCCACGATTATCTCCTTCAGGAGCTCCACAAAGCGCTCATGAATGTCAACGCTCAAACCATCAACGCTCATGGCTTCTTTTTTCACGACTCCATCTATAATTCCGGCGCTTACAAGCCTTTTGAGGTTCTCCCTCTCATCCCACCCCTTTAGGAGGTTTTTCCCGAAGTCCAGGGAGAGCTGGGCTACCAGTCCATAGGCACCCCAGTTCGAGACCGCGGAGAGTATAAGCTCATCCGTCTTCACTATGCTGGCAACCTTTTCTCCGAGGGGCACATATTTTTCCACGAGGCTTCTTATATTGCCCATGCCGACCTCGTTTCCGCCATCTCCAATCCCTATTGTGGGTATGCCTCTTTCCCGGGCATCTATGAAAAGACCATCAAAGGGCTTGGCTCTAACCCTATGGGCGCTCATTGAGTAGTAGCCCCAGTCCCTGGTTCTCCCGGGCAGTTCAACCGCTATCAGGAGGGAGTAGGAATTCAGTATGGGAGCATCATTAAAGCGAATCCCAAAGGGCTTCAATGCCTCTTTTAGCTCGTCATATGTTAGGATCTCAGCCCTTCCTCCGAGCTCTTCTATGGCTTGATAGATGGCAAGAGCCCCAAGAGGACCATCGGTTTCACATATGTCCATGGGCGGGATCGGGAATCCCGTAGCTATGAGAACCCGATCCAGATTTTCCAATACCATGCTTGCAGCTCTCTTTAAAAAGTTTGGATTCTTTTTCCTGTACGCGAGGTAAACATCTATTATCCCCCTATTCCCGAGATCGGTATTAATCAGGTGTGCTATCATCTCACTTCCTCCTCAGTACATCCAGATAGGAGTTTTCCTTAATCTCAATGCTCTCCTCCCTTACAAAGTAGAGCTTTGAGAGCAGTTCCACGGCGGTTTTTCCCCAGAGGTTGAATTTAACCTCGAACTTCCCCTTTGGAGACTCAAAGACGGCTATAAAATACTTCTCCTCTTTGTCCTTGCGAATTTGACTCACCCAGTACCCATCGGCGATGACCTCACTTCCTTCCAGGATCGGGAGGAGCTCTCTCATGTCATTATAGTGCAGCAGGAAAAGGCCATGAGGCTTTAAAACCCTGCGAACTTCCTTAAACACCTGATTCAGCTCAAGTGGCGTGAAATGCACTATGCTGTTGCCCAGAAACACAACGTAGTCAAAGGTTCCCCCTTCGAAAGGCAGTTTTCTTGCATCACCCTTCACGAACTCAACCTCCGAATCTCTGGTATCTCTGTAAGCTCTGGCTTTCTCAAGGAGAAAATCGCTTATATCGAGACCTACAACCTCATGTCCCATTTCTTCCAGGAGAAAAGAGAAACCACCCACCCCGCATGCAAGATCCAAAACCCGTCCTCTTTCCCTCATTAGGGAGGTTAGATAGGGTTTGAGCTCTTCCAGGCGCTTTTTGTACTCGGGGGATTCTATATCGCTGTAGGCTTTTGAGTAAAGATAATACTCTTCAAAGTCCATGACAACACCCAGAGGTATATCCACAAACTCCTTAAAAACACTTATCAACCAAAGGCTTTTAAGAGCCTGTGGTAAAGGGAAATTAGGTGAAAGAACATGGCAGTGTTGGGAATAGATATTAGAAAGATTAGCTTTGAGAAAATTAAGGCGCCAACTTCTCAGGTGGAAGTCGATTTAACACCCAGGATAAATGAGCTCCGGCTGGGAGAGCTCAGAACACCGACGGGAAAGGTCAATGGAATAGAGGTGCTCTTTGAGTATACCGTTAATTACAAGCCAGATATTGCAAAAGCGTCCATTGAAGGGCGCGTGTTCTATCTCCCGAGGAACAAGGAGGATGTCGACAAAATCCTTGATGTGTGGGAAAGCGAGAAGAGGGTTGATCCCTATCTCTTTGCCGAAGCCGTAAATGCGATTACGAATGAAATAATGCCAACCCTTCTGAACCTTTCAAAGAGGCTTCAGCTCCCATACCCAATTCCTATCCCAAGGGTAAACGTAGGTGTTAAAGGGGAGTGAGTTTCCTTCACCTTTTATTTTCCTTTTATAAATGAGCTCTTACCTCGGTGCTGTCAGGAGTAGAATGCTTTTGATAATGTCCCTCTAAAGAAACTAAAACTACACCAGTTTCAAGCACATCATAATTATCCTAACAGTCTCCTTACCTCATGCGAAAAGCTTAAATACCCTCCTCTACCTCATCAATGTTGGACACGTGCCGCGGTAGCCTAGCCTGGTATGGCGCCGGCCTGCTAAGCCGGTGGGCATGGTCCCTCAGGGGTTCAAATCCCCTCCGCGGCGCCAGAATTTTCTTTAAGGGCTTTTGCCGGGATAGCCTAGAGGCGAGGCGGCGGACTGCAGATCCGCTTTACGGGGGTTCAACTCCCCCTCCCGGCTCCAAAATTAACAAAACCTAAATACTTTCTTTGCCAATTTTAAATGGTGATGGGCATGGAACTCTATGATGTGGAAGACTTCTGGAAGTTTGATCTCAGGGTTGGTTTTGTGAAAGAAGCTGAAAAAATTAAGAGGACCAGGAAGCTGATAAAGCTCATTGTAGACTTTGGAAAGGAAGAGAGGACGATTATAAGTGGGATAGCCGATCAATACAACGAAGAGGAGTTAAAGGGGAAAAAATTTATCTTTGTTCTAAATTTAAAACCCAAAAAGCTCTCGGGAGTGGAAAGCAGGGGAATGCTAATAGTCGGTGAAAATGAAGAGGGAAAGGTGTATTTAATCCCTGTGCCCGATGAAATACCCGCAGGAACAAAGGTGTGGTAAATGCTCTTTGGAATTCCTCAATCAGAGAAACCGAACCTATATCTTCTCGGAATTCCCTGGGATGCCTCCTCATCTTTCAGAAGAGGCTCAGCTGAGGGTCCAAATGCCATAAGGGAAGCCACATCGAGCAAACTTTACAACAGCTTTAACGAAGGCCTTACCAACCTTGCAGAGCATTGGAGATATAAAGACCTGGGGGATATCAAAGCGGACAGCTTCGAAGAACTTGTTGAAAGAGTTAACAGCACTGTCAAAGCTTACTACAAGGGAGAACTCTTTCTCTTCCTCGGCGGTGATCACTCTATAACCTACGCCACATTTAAAGCTATAAAAGAGGCTTTTAAGGAGCGCTTTGGGTTGATCTATTTCGATGCTCATCCTGATCTGTACCCCAAATATGAAGGAGATATGTACTCCCATGCGTGCACGGTGAGACGGCTGGTGGAGGAGGGGCTCGTTGAAGGAGAAAATGTCGTGCAGATTGGTGTTAGAGCACCCACGAAGGAGCAAATAGAGTTTGCAAGGGAGCACGGGATAAAAATAATATCCGCCTCGGAAATCTATCGCTCTCCGGAGATAGAGATTCCCTTTGGGAGAGCTTATCTATCCTTCGATATGGACGTTCTTGACCCTGCTTTTGCCCCGGGAGTTGGAAACCCCGAGCCGGGAGGATTAAGCACAAGGGAGCTTGTTGAGGTGGTAAAAAATCTGGATGTGAAGGTGATGGCATTTGATATCGTCGAGCTCAATCCGGGGTATGATTACAAGGGCATAAGCGCTTTTGCTGCGGCAAAGATAATCAGGGAAGTGCTGGGAAAAATGAGGGGGTGATTTCATGTTGAAGTGTACACGCTGCGGAAGGGAGTACCCCTTAGATGAACCCTATCAAAGGTGTGAATGCGGGGAACCCCTGGAGCTGGAACTCTTTAAAGGTTTACCTGGCATAGGACGAAGGGTGTGGGAGCGCTTTTCTCAGTTCTTTCCCTTTGAACTCGACCTTGAATTGAGCCTGGGAGAGGGGGATACACCCCTCACGAAAGCGAAACACCTCTCAAAAGAACTCGGCGTTAGGCTATATCTAAAGAACGAGACCCTCAACCCAACATGGAGCTTCAAGGATAGAGGAACGTTCGTAGGAATTCACAGAGCTTTGGAGCTTGGATTTAAGAGAATAGGCACGGTCTCGACGGGTAACATGGCTGCGAGCGTTGCCGCTTACGGTGCACGCTTTGGATTCGAAACCTTCATCCTCCTCCCCTCCAACATAGCGGAGGAGAAGCTTAAAGCCCTTGCACTCTACGGAGCTAAAATTATCAAGGTTCGTGGAGATTATGGCGAACTCTACTACAAGAGCTTGGAATTTGGACGGGATAGAGGGATATACTTCATAAACTCTGATGATCCCTTCCGTGTTGAAGGCTATAAAAGCATAAGCTTCGAAATCATTGAGGATGTAACACCCGACTATGTTCTGATTCCAACGAGCTCCGGAGGTCTCTTTAGGGGCATTGTGAAGGGTTTCCTTGAGCTTAAAGAAAGCGAGCTTATAGAAGAGCTTCCAAAGTTCGTTGTCATTCAAGCCGAAGGATGCTCTCCAATATGCAGTGCCTTCTACGAGGAAAGGCAAAAAATCGAGCGTTTTGAAAATCCCCACACCATAGCCCATGCCATAGAAAATCCCTACCCACCGAGCGGGAATGCTGTTCTAAGGCTTTTGAGAAAGCTTGAGGGGTTGTGCGTGAGCGTGGATGATAAAGAGATTTTGAGTGCTCAAAGAGCCCTTGGTGAGGAGGGCATCTTTGTTCAACCTGCTTCTGCTACGAGCATAGCAGCACTGAAGAAGCTTAGAGAGAATGGAACAGTTGAAAAAGGTGCAAAGGTGGTGAGCATTCTAACAGGTTCGGGTATTAAAACGCTTCATCAGGTGAAGGCACCAAATGTTGAGGATGGTGAACTGAGTGAGTAAAGTGCATGATTTTTAAAGGACATCAAAGCTTATTTCGAGCAGCTCCTTGCTTTTCCTGAAGCGGACTTTTCTTATCTTTATCTCGCCTATCTCTCCAGTCGTCTTCGTGTGCTCCTTATTGCACGCGTTGATATTCCATCCATCTATGACCACAACCCTAAGCGTTTTGACCTCGGGCGGGATTGGAAAGAGGTCGTACATTTCATCGCCAAAGCGCCTCTCGGCTTCTCCCCTGGGAAGTTCATAAACTTTGATGGGTACGTTCTCCTTCACCTTTTCATTGGCAAGGCGCTCAATTTCATTTATCTCTTCATTTGTGGGTTTCCTATTGAATTTTACGGTAAGTCTTCCGTGATTTCCGTTGGTGTAAACGCTGGCCGTCCATTTTGCACCCAAAACTTTAACCACAGCACCCTTCACAACATGGAGGGCGGTGTGTGTTTTAACCTCCACATCCCCTTACCCCCTTTCGACGTTTATCTCCACCACCCTTCCATCCTTCAGCTCGATCTTCACTCTATCGCCTTCTTCTAGTATTAGAAGCTTGTAAATTAGCTCTTCACTGAGATCCTCAGCACTTGTTGAGATTGTTTGGTTATCTATAAGGAGTATCCAGTGGGTGTTCCCATTTTGGATGTAGGAGTATTTGGCCTTCAGCACTCCTTCTATTGTCTGCGTTTTATTGGAGGGCTTTACCCGTCCGGTTAGTATGAAGTCCTTCACATCTCCTTCTTTTTCGAATATCCTCACATCCTTGCTCTCCGCATTTACAAAGGCTATCTTCGCCACTCCCGAACCAGTATTTGGGATTATTGCAATCCTCCACCATAGAGTCCCCTCCAGGAACACGGGGATGGGCTCCACGGCTCTAAACTGGCTCCAGTCGAAGGTCGGGAGAGCTTTTTTAACGTAGTCTATTGCCTTCACGGGCCCTGTTAATGGCGTTTCAAATTTGACCTGGGTCATTTCACCGCTCTGCGCATCCATTAAGTATATTGCAGCCAATCCATGTGCCCGTCCATAGGGTTCCACGGCTGTCATCCAGTATTTCCTTCCATCATTTGCGATAACCAAAAATGGTTGTCTGTTTCCTTGATTACTAACATCTATGAGTTCAATCTGATTTTTATGATAGAGCCATAGGTTCTTTATGTTACTTAAAAAGCTGTCCATCCAGTAGTTCTGAGCTTCCACAATATCACGCGTCAGGCTTTCGGGGAAAAGCGGGAAGTCCTTGAGACGCGGATCTTTTAGAGCTTCTTCCGGCTTTAGATCCTCTATGTTTCCGTCCTCATCAATGATTATCACGCCGCCCCACTTGGGCACAGTGTAAAAGACACGGAACCTGTAGGAGATGTAAGGCACCACTATGTAGATTTTCCCTTCATAATGGAGTACTCTTGGGAGATCAGGGTCAATTAGAAAATGCTTCTTGTAAATCTTCCATTCAAGATTGTCAAAGATCTGCATGTTCGGGCCCACCTGGAGCTCATTTTCTACGCGCTCGATATCCGCCCTCGTGGTATTCATGGAGACGAAGAGAACTCCCTTATCCTTGAGCCTGATGGCATTCCATGCGCCGTCGGGAACTATGTAAAATGCCCATACCGGGGAGCCGCTCTTTATGGTCAGGTGGGGAGCTCCCAAAGTGTATCTGGCATACTCTATGGTATCGACGGCATATCTGTAGGCTGTAGCCTTTGGGAGGATTCTTATGTTTGTGGTGGAAAGGGCGAGAGCGCTTGATACTTCCTTTGGATGATATTCCCTGTACAAAGCGGTGTTTGTAAGGGCTCCTGTGAAGAATGACACAAAAATCAGAATGACTAAGAGCACTCCCAGAGCGGAGGTTACCATTTTGTCCTTTGAAGTCCGGGTGTATTTTGCCTTGACTCCATAGAGCATTGCTGCTATGAGCAGTATCAAAATGTAAGCTGTTATGGGATATCTGTACAGTCCGAGGATTATTCCATGGAGCCATGGTCTGAAGAACCATGCTAAAAATGCGAGCACCAACAAGAAGCCCACTCCAAAGGATTCCCCTTTGCGGATGTTAACTCCAGATAATCTTTCCATCTTTATCACTCTCATGCATAAATGCGTGGGAGGGAATATAAACCCTTCGATTGGGAAGGAAAGTTTTTAAATTACCCCATAGAAGCCAGAAACATGGAGGTCACCATAAAAGTCACCCTTCAGGAGCTCATAGCCAGTATTCTGTTGGATATCGAAGAGCTCAACCTCTCGGCCAAGAATGCTCTGGAGAGAGCGTTTAGAAACGTTATTGAGAGGGATAGGGAGAGGTATAGGGGTTTGGCTCACTCCTACGTTTTTGAGATTCTCAAGTGGAAGAGGAGGATAGACTTCAACATAAACTCCGTTTTGAAGGGCAGCCAGCTGGAGGATTTAAACCCCCTGCTTGCCAATCTTCTCCGCATAGGAACCTACGATTTGAAATTCAAGAACACCCCCTCCGCTATTGCGACGGATTCCATAATAAGGGTGGTCAAAGAACGATTCAATATAAAAACAGCGAAGTTTGCAAATGCCCTTCTGAGGGGTGTCGAGGAGTTCGATGAAAGGAAGGCCCTCCAGAGGCTCAGGGAGAGGGATAAAATTGAATATCTGAGCGTTAAATTCTCGCATCCCAGATGGTACGTGGAGTATGCCATTGACCTGCTCGGATATGATGGTGCCATCCGTTTGATGCATTCCAACAACAGATCGCAGAGGTATTATGTGAGGGTTAACCCCCTAAAAACCGACATTGATACATTGAGGGACTACCTCGAGGAGAAAGGCGTGAGAACCGCAAGGACACCTCTGGATGATGTTCTCAAAATACTGGACTATAAAGTGCCATTAACCCGTTTAAGCTGGTATTCAAAGGGGTATTTTGTCATTCAGGATCTTGCAAGTGCATATGTGGCACACGTTTTGAGCCCGGAGAGAGGGGAGAGAATTCTTGACATGGCTGCAGCCCCAGGAAGTAAAACCTTCCATGTCGCCCATCTAATGGAGAACACTGGTGAGATTGTTGCGATTGACTATTCACGGGATCGTCTTGAAAAAATGCGTGAAAAAATGTCTCTCCTTGGAATAAAGAATGTGAAGCTCGTCCATGCGGATGGAAGAACTTTCAGAGGAGGGGAGTTCGATAAAATAATCCTTGATGCTCCGTGCTCTTCCTCGGGAACCTACCGGCAGTTTCCCGATGTTAAGTGGAGCTTTAGTGAGGAGAAGATAAAGAAGGTCATTCAGGTTCAGAAAGAGATGCTCAGGAATGCATACAAGAATTTGAAAAAAGGTGGAGAAATGACTTATTCAACATGCTCAATAAGGGTAGATGAGAACGAAGAGAATGTTAGATATGCACTCCGCAAGGGATTTGAGCTCGTTCCCCACGAGTTCACTTGGGGTGAGAGAGGATTTACAGAAATAGGAAATGAAGTGTTTAGGGCTTTCACCTATCTTCACGACTGCAACAGCTTTTTTATTGCAAAGCTGAGGAAGCCCTAACCCCTATACCGGAGGACATGTATATCCCTTACAACCCTGTGCCTCGGCTCGAAATCGGTATATTTTGCCAGAACCTCAAAGCCAAGCTTTTTTAACCATTTTCTATCCCTGCGGTAAATTTTTCCATCTTCAAGCTTGTATGCTGGAAAAACAAAGACAACACGCCCGTTTCTTTTTAACACCTTTGCAAAGCCCTCGAAGACGGGATAATAGAAATGATCGAGCTCCTTTGCCATTCTCATGGCTTCGCTCCTTGATGGGAAGTGTTTGAGAGGCTTTCCAAGATATGGCTCTGTAATGATGGCGTCGAACTTCGTTCTGAAGCATTTTTGAAGCCTTTTGGCATCGCAAACCTCCAGATGGGCGTTTCTTTTGAGTCCAAATTCCTTCCTCAACCATTTGATGTTCTGTCTGGCTGCTTCCAAAATTTTGGGGTTTATATCGCTCCCGTAGGCGTTCAATCCTTGAAGGAGAAATTCCTGTACAATTGTTCCAACACCGCAAAAGGGGTCCAAAAAGTTCCCTTCTCTCTTTTCGCTTAAATTGATCATTATCCTTGCAAGTCTTGGGGGAATTGACAGGATGGCCCTCTGTCTAGGTCTTCCCACGTCGAGCTTTTTGAGTTCGAAGGGATCTGCAATCATAAGGGTCTCTCCCACATAGAGTTCATTCCCAAATAGGAACGTAAAATCTTTAGTTTCTGGAAATCCCTTTAGAATAAGCTCCGAGGGCATTGAATAAACGTTTCTGGGCTTAAAAAATTTGGAAGATCCTTCTTCTTTGAAGTTCTTTTTGATTTTGCTTCCCATTTTGCGCCACAGCTTCCAGTCTTCTTTTCCATAGAAGCTTATTGTGAAGTGCTTTGAATATTTAAACTCATTTATTGCTTCTTCACCCTTTCCTATTATCTTAATGAGCTTTAAAGAACCGCCTAACTTGTGAAATAGATGTTCAATTCTCCTGTTACATTCAAAAATAAGCCAGTTCTCTGAGTTTTCTATGGCTCTGGCTCTCAATCCAAATCTTCTCGTGAATGCCCAGAATTCCGCCTTGCTGAGCTTTGGATTTTTCCCGAATACTACGGCATACATGATATCACAAGGGATGGAGGGGTTAAAAAGCTTTGCCACCAAAAAGGGCGTGTTTAATTTACTCCTGTTACCTAATTTCAACACATCCCGGGAATGAAAAGTTACTATAAACACGTCCCCACCAAAAATTAAATATAATACAAGGGCTGATACCCTATAGGAATAGGGCGGTGGTTATATGCTGATAAAGGAAGTTATGAAATCCGTGGAGGTTATAAAAGACCCCGCTGTAAGGGCTATCACCTATGCCAAAATCGGGGTTGAGCTTACTAGAATGAAAAACCCTCTCGCGAGCGATGCTTTTAAAAGGGCGCTTGATACAGTTTATCTCATAGAAAATCCAGTTTTTCTTCTCAAAAATTTAAGCACGGTAGCATACTACATGGGGAAAGCGGGTTTGAAATCATCAAAGAGGATTTTTCAGCAGATAGAGGATGATTTGAGGGGGCTGCCTAAGGGAGATAGAGACCTTGTGAGGGTGGACATAGTAAAGTACCTCGTTGATCTGGATGAAATTGATGAAGCAATATATCATGCCTCAGAAATCTCTGACAGCGAAATAAAAAATGAAGCACTCCTCCTTGCGCTTAAGAGGTATCTCTTCAAAATCAAAAGAACCAGCACAATAAGGCCCCTTCAGATAAGAAAAGCCGAGTACATATGGCAGCAGATACAAAAAGAGCCATATTATTCCGTGGCAACCTTTGAGCTCATACGAACCCTTTTAAGAGTAGAGGAGTATGATAGGGCAATATACATGATAAACTATCTAAGGGATCCCCTATGGGTAAAGCAGGTGATGAGGGAGGTCATAACCCATCTTAAAAAGGTGAATGTCTCCAGGAGGTACTATGAGAGGCTTGTTTCGGTGGCAATAGAGCTTTCAAAGAGGCTTAGATTGGACATAACCGGCGATTTAATAGTGATATTCGCCCTGAACGGTGAGGTGAATGGTGCACTGAAACTCATAAGGAGTGTTAGGGATTATAATGAAATGCTTGTGGAGCTCTCAAAAATCCTTGTAAAAAGAAAGCCTGATGTTCTCCTTACTTTCCTCCAGAAACTGTCTGAGGACGAACTAAACTTGGCGAGCAGGGAGATTATGAACTATCTCCTCGAGCATCCGGAGAAGGAGCTTGAATATCTGGTCAGCTTTATTGCCCTGAATGTAACCGATGAGAGGGTTCTTGTAAAAGTTGTGAACTATTACCTCAAGACTGGTGATGTAGAGAGTGCTGTTAAAATATCTGCCAAAATTGGGAATGAGGAGCTCCGCTCACTTGCACTCGGGAGCATAGCTCATCATCTGCTGCGGGAGAACAGAATAGATGATGCAATTGACCTTGTAATGCATGTGAAGGATCCAAAGCTTTCCTCTCAGTTAATTTCAGAGCTCTTGGTTAAGGTCGTCAGGCAGAGTGGAGG
Source organism: Palaeococcus sp. (in: euryarchaeotes) (assembly GCF_053987695.1). Taxonomy (NCBI): domain Archaea; kingdom Methanobacteriati; phylum Methanobacteriota; class Thermococci; order Thermococcales; family Thermococcaceae; genus Palaeococcus; species Palaeococcus sp. (in: euryarchaeotes). The sequence continues at coordinate 3,460 of NZ_JBMXHE010000095.1, read as the reverse complement.
GGGGAAGAGTGGAGATTCTCTCCAGGCTGCAGAGAAAAAATAAAAAAGAGAAACTTCAATTCGTTGAAATCCTCCTGGAGAGCCTGCTTAGCGATGACTTTAAGAGAATCTCCCAAAACAGGGAGCTTTTGATAGAGACTGTGGATGAGATGTACGCTATATTGAAAGATGCGGTTAAACGTTCGAAGGACGAGAGGATAATAGGGGCCTTTGAAAGCATAGTTATACTGCGGGCCATGATAGAGGAGGACGATATATCCCCACCAGAATTACTCAAAAGGGCCAAAGAAGGAGTGGAGGTGGTGATGGGAAAATGAGGGAGATTGAAGTTAAAACCTCAAAGGAGTTTGAGATAGTAGATATAACGCACTCCATAGAGGAGATCGTAAAGGAAAGCGGCGTGAAAGAGGGAATAGCTGTTATATTTACAAAACACACCACCACCTCCCTGATTATAAATGAAAATGAGCCCCGGCTCTTGAGGGATATTGAAAGGCTCTTTAAAGGGCTGGTTCCAAAGGAGGAGAGATACGCACATAATTCTATCGACAGAAATGCCCACTCTCACCTGAGGGCTATCCTAATGAACCCGAGCCTGACGGTTCCCATAGAAGATGGGAAGCTTTTCCTGGGGACATGGCAGAGCATTCTCTTTATAGAGCTTGACGGTCCAAGAATTAGGAAGGTTCTGGTTAAGATTTGCGAATGCTGATATCAGCGCAGATTTTGTAAACATGGGGCTTGAAATCTGATACCCTTTTAATTCTGACATCACAAGTTTTTCCATAATTATTGCATTCATTAATTATGTAATTCTTGAATTCCTCAATTCTTGACTCGTGGATGAAATCATAATAATGTAAAAACTTATCTGCTTTGCTCAGAACAAGCTTTAGAGCATCAACTCCTCTTGGTGTTGGGCTTATCACCCTGTCGTAGGTTCCCAGCTCCGGAAGGACTTCAAAGGCATCCCCCACTATTAGTTCAATTCTTCCCTTCAAATTCTTCCTGTTCATTTCAATATTCTCCAAACCTAGCTTTACGGCGTCCTTATTGAGCTCCACCGCCGTTATATCAACGTTTTTATAGCGCGCTATAACGAGGGCATATGGCAGGATGCCGGCAAAAGGGATTAGGATTTTCTCGCCATTCCTAACCAAGTTTGCCAGACGATAGCGCTCTCCCTTCATCCGGGGGTTGAAGAACACCCTGCTGAGGTCAATTTTGAGTTTAATTCCATTTTCCCTGTGGATCGTCGTTAATCTTTCATCGCCCCATATTACTTCGTACTCTCTGACCCTAAATGTTCCCCTGTGAAACCCTCTCCTCGCGATGACCTTTAGGAAGGGATGCACCTTTAAGAGTCCCTCCACTATTAAATCCTTTTTGGACTCAAGCTCCGGTGGTATCTGAATTATCGCTATGTCTCCTACAACATCATAGCGCCTCAAAAATGTGAGCTCTTCCTCCGTCAGTTTTTCTTTTAAAACACTCTCAAGGTTTTTGTATATCTGCCTCTCCGGGCGCATTGGGAGTTCGACATCCCGGATCTCAAATCCGAGCTCCAGTGCCCTTTTAACATCCAGCACGGGCAGTAAAACAAAATCTCCCTCCACTCTTGGTCTCCGCTTGCCATCGTATATACCCGCATGTTTTAGCATTCTTTTGGCTTTTTCAGCTTCCCTCTTCTTCACCGCCACCGCGCTCATCGCTCTCCTCCTTTATGGCGCCAAAAAGGGCGTCTTTTTCCGCAATTTTAGAAAACTTCTTCACCTCAAAAGGCGGGAACTCCTTGGTTAGCATGCTGTATTCGATCCTGTCCAGCGCCTTCTCCTCCAGGGCTACGAGAAGTAGGGAGTTATTTAGAAGTACATGGTCCTTTAATGCTGCGAGGAACTTCATAACACTCTTGAACTCGTTATGGAGGAGGAGATATTCAAGCCCGTCCAGAATCACGACTACATTTCCCCTTTTCGCCCTGATGAATCTTAAAACTTCATCCATGATAACGTGGAGCCTGGTAGGGTCAACGGCATCGGGAACCTCTATTCTGCTGAGCCAGAGGGATTTATCCACGCTGATTCCAAGCTCCTTCACATTCCTTGCTCTGCTGATCAAAATCACCCCATTTGAGCCGGTGCATATTGGACTTATCTCCTCCAGATGTTCTCTTCTAATTGTAAAGCCGCCTTTAGGAAAGTTTTGGTTTTTTTCGGATGTCTCAGACTCTAAAACTGTTGCTTCTACATGATCTCCAGGGGCAATTTGCACAAAGAGCTTCAGGTACTGGAAGGTTGCAGTCATCAAAACACCCAGGGCAGCCATAAAACATGCCGCCATAACCATCCATAGTTTTACAGGGGTCAGCGAGTCGATTATGACTCCAATACCCCCCAAAACCGCGAACCCAAAAGCTATCGTAACCCTGAAGGCGAAAGTTTTTGGGAGACTCATTTTAAATAGCCTGTAGAAAGTGTAGCTCCTGTAGGTGGCATAGGAAGATAGAATAAGAACGACAATTCCAGCAAAGATTCCCAGAGGGTCATCCACCTGCATCCTTTCACCTTTGTTATAGTACTCATTAAAATTTAAATGGTTTTCTCTATCATAGGCACTATCGCCAGTAGGGCTCCCTTATTTCCACTGCTTTCTTAAAGAGCTCCACAATATCCTCATCGCTGGCTCCATCGCGCATGGGGGTTAAAAAGTCTATTAAATTGTCGTTTCTGTAGATACAGGTCTTCAAGTAGCCATCCGAGGTCACCCTAAGCCTCGTGCAGTTTGCGCAGAAAATGGTATTGTGCATTGAGCGAACCACTTCAACTTCCACTTCTCCCTGGCGGGTGGGTATGAAATATTTCCTCCTTCTATGGAGGGTTCTCTCCTTTATGCGGGTTGCCATCTGCTCGAGCTCTCTTTCCACGGGTTTTAGAGGATAGAAGAATGTTTTGAAAAATTCGGTCTCTTCAAGTTCTCTTGGAGCTTCAAGTTCTATAAGCTGAAGAACTACTCCTTTCTCAGCTGCAAATTCAATCATATCCCAGATTTCATGCTCATTTATCCCCCTCATAACAGTCATGTTGAGCTTTACGGGATAAAATAGCTCGGCTGACTTTTCTATTCCTCTGATGACCTGCTCAAATAAATCATATCCTGTGATGCGCTTGTAGTTCTTCCTATCGATTGTATGAAAGCTTATGTTGACCCTATCCAGGCCTGCTTCCTTTAGTGGCTCGGCGAGGCGGTACATGATGCTGCCGTTTGTGGTCATGGATAAATCCGTCGTGTAGGGTTTAATTCTCCGCACTATCTCCACGATATCATCCCTTATGGTGGGTTCCCCTCCCGTTAGCTTGACCTTCTTTATATCAAGGCTGGATGCTATTCTAACAAGCCTCTCGATTTCCTCCGGGTTCATTTCCCGCCTCTTAAAATTTATTTGACCTTCGCCGTGGCAGAA
>NZ_JBMXHE010000094.1:0-3270 GCF_053987695.1 Palaeococcus sp. (in: euryarchaeotes) | reverse complement strand
CCCATTGAAGCCACTGGCACCAGACTTAGTAATAAAACCACGATTAAAAAGAGGCTCCATTTCTTCATGGTATCACCGAAATATGTAATGTGCATCCATGTTATTAAATTTTCCCCATTGAACCATGTATCACCCAAAAGAACAAATTTAATTAGGGTAGAATCCCAAAGATAAAGCGGTGATTGTATGGGCATAACAACGAAAACTGGGGATAAGGGACTCACAGGAATTTTTACTGGAGAGCGCATTGCAAAATTCTCGCCTATAGTAGAAACCAACGGCACAATAGACGAGCTCGGCTCTTTTTTGGGAGAAGCAAAGCACTATGTAGATGAAGACCTGCAGGGAATACTCGAAAAGGTGCAGGTTGATTTGTATTCCCTTATGGCAGAGATAGCAAGTAAAGGAAAATATAAGAAAGTTGGAGAAGAAGAGATAAAGTGGCTGGAAAGTTTGATAACCGAATTTGAAAAGGAAGTTAAGCTCGAAGGATTCGTTATCCCCGGCTCCACGGTCGGAAGTGCAAAGCTTGATGTGTGCAGGGCTGTGGCGAGGAGAGCGGAGCGTAAAATTACAAAACTCGTCCTTGAATACGGAACAGGAACAAACGCACTAAAATACCTCAACCGGCTCAGCGACCTGCTCTTCATTATGGCTCGCTATATTGAGTGGAAGGAAGGGAGAATAAAATACGCAAAGTGATTGGTATGGAGAAGGTCATAGGAATCCTCGGAGGAATGGGACCCCTTGCAACCGTGGAGCTCTTTAGAAGGATAGTCCTCAAAACACCTGCCGAAAGGGATCAGGACCATCCGAAGATTATAATTTACAATAATCCGAAGATACCGGATAGAACGGCATTCCTCCTTGGGAAAGGGGCCAATCCTCTTCCCTATCTAATTGAGGGTGCAAAGAAGCTTGAGGCATGGGGAGCCGACTTCATAATAATGCCCTGCAACACGGCGCACTTTTTTGTTCAGGACATTCAAAGGGAAATAGATATTCCCCTCGTAAGCATGATTGAAGAAACTGCTGGAAAGCTTGAAAGTCTTGGATTAAAAAAAGTTGGACTTCTAGCCACAGACGGTACCATAAAGGGGATGGTTTATCACAGAGCGCTTCTGAGCAGAGGAATAGAGATAGCACTGCCCGACAAGGAAGACCAGAGAAAGGTTATGAGGGCAATATACGAAGGCGTCAAGGCGGGAAATCTTGAATGGGGGAGGGAAATAATACTCCGCATTGCAAAAAAGCTTGAAAAGAGGAGCGAGGGTATAATAGCGGGATGCACTGAAGTGAGCGTGGTTTTGAGGAAGGGGGACTTTGGAGTTCCCCTAGTGGATCCCATGGATGTAATAGCCGAGAGAGCCGTCAAACTTGCTCTTGAACTATAGGTTAAACTTGCTCTTGGACTATATCCACCCCTTTCTTTTAAAGTAGTAAAGCATGCCAAAGGCTATCATGAGCATTACAAAGAGAGCGGCGGGATACCCATAACGCCATCCAAGTTCGGGCATGTGGCGGAAGTTCATTCCATAAACTCCCGTTATAAAGGTCAGGGGTATGAATATCGTCGAAACAACTGTCAAAATTCTCATTATGTCGTTTATTCTCATGGAGAGCGTTGAGTAGTAAATTTCGACGAGTCCATTTGCCATATCCCTCTGGCTCTCGATAATGTCCAGGACCTCCATTACGTGACTGTGGAGCTCCTCCAGATATCCCCTCGTGTCCTCATCAAAGAACCTGCCCCCTTCTAGCTGCAGCTTCCTGAAAACTTCGAGTAGAGGGAATATAGTACGTCTTATGAAGAGAATCCTCCTTCGTATTCCATGGATCCTGTGCAGGATTTCTTTATCCCCATTTTTGAGAATTCTGCTCTCAACTTCTTCCATTTGGCTGCTTATTTTTTCGAGAATTGGAACGTAATTCTCAATTATGGCATCCAAGAGTGCAAAAACTAAATAACTTGCTCCTTTTTCCCTGAAGAGACCCTCACCCTTTCTTATTGCCTCCCTTATTGAATTGAAAACATCTCCCGGGCGTTCCTGGAGGGTTATCACGAAGTTGCCCTTAAGAAATATTGCAATTCTCTCTTTCTTTAAGCCCCCTTTTATCTCATAGAGCTGGTGGAGGAGCAGAAAGAGATAATCCTCAAGGAGGCTCATTCTTGCCCTGCTCTTTGATCTTAAAATGGCTTTAATTGAAGAGTCGTGAAAATCAAAAAGCTCCTTAAGTTCGTCCAGATACGCAATACCGTCAATATTGATCCAGACAACGCTGTAGCTCTTAAACTCAAGAGCTTCTTTCAGTGCTTTTATCCTCCTTTCCTCGAACTTCCCTTCGGAATATGCAAAAACTGTAATCCTTGGCGCTTCCATATCTAACACCTAATCCTCAAATTCCATGACCATCCCAGCGTGGAGTTTGTGGAATGCATCTCCATAAGATTCAAGGAAGGCAGCTTCAGCCTTCAAACCCGTGCAGTGCCCGGTATAAACTTCCTCCACCCCAAGCCTCTTGAACTCCTCAAGGGTTAGGTCTATACGCTCTTCACTTGCATCTATGAGATGGAAGCCCCCGATCACTGCTCTAATCCTGTTTTCTCCTGTAATCTCAACAGCTCTTTTGATTATACTCACTATGCCAGCGTGGGAGCATCCGCTCACAATTACGAGTCCTCTGGAAGTTTTTACCGCAATGCTCATATCATCCAAAAGCTCATCCTTTACAATTTTTCCCTCCCGCAATGTGTATACCTCAAGAGAGGTTCTTTCAAAGTCCTCATGCTCCCAAATTTCGCCCGTTGAGTAAAGCCCCTCAACAATCTGGAAAGGTGTTGCGATTAGGAAGAGTTCTCCAGTGGCTTCAATCTCTTTCTTTTCAAAGGGAACTCCCACATGTCGGAGATAGGGCTTCACTACAAAGTGCTTCCTGAAGATTGAAGGATGGGCGATGATGGGAATGCGCTTTTTAATTGCTTTTAGAAGCCCTAAAAGTCCCCCTGTATGATCATAGTGACAGTGCGAGAGGAATATGTAGTCAATTTCGCCCGGTTCAAGCCCAAGAAGTTTCATATTGTAAAGAATTGGCTTTTCATTCTGCCCTGTATCGAAGAGAAGCTTTTTCCCCTTGTACTCTATGAGAAAGCTAATTCCATGCTGACCCAGAAAGGGGCTCTCATAGCCCGAGTAGTCCTCAACCAGGGTGTATATTTTCATGGAATCACCAAATAAACTTTGATGTTCTGGTAATTATGCTTTTCCATAC
>NZ_JBMXHE010000093.1:0-10386 GCF_053987695.1 Palaeococcus sp. (in: euryarchaeotes) | reverse complement strand
GTAGATAATCTCATCAATGCTCGCAACTTTAGCTTTTCCCTCCTCAAAGCGCGGCCCTATGAACTCCACTCCAACTCTCTTAAGCTTTTCAATGTTCTCTCTGACTATGGGATGCTCGTACATTGTTGCGTGCATCGCCGGAGCTATCATTATTGGCGTGTGGGCAAAAGCCGTTGTTACGACGGTAGTTACTGGAGTATCATCAATGCCACAGGCTATCTTTGAGATTGTGTTGGCAGTTGCCGGACAGACTAAAACGAGGTCCGCTTTTTTATCATGCTCACCACATAGCTCAACGTGCTCGATGAAGCCCGTGATTTCCGTTACAACTTTATTCCCAGTTGCAAACTCCATTGCGTATGGATGGATTATCTTCTGGGCGCTCTCGCTCATGACGGCGTGAACCTCAGCGCCGTGCCTTATTAATTCACGCACAAGCTTTACGCACTCTACTGCCGCTATGCTCCCCGGAATTGCCAGAACAATTTTCTTTCCCAAGAGCTTTTTGCTCTTTGTGGCATGAATTAATTCAACGTGATGGAGCATTTTTAATCACCATAGAAGAATGAGCATCAGCTTAAATAAAGCTTCCCTTATGCTAACCTTCCCTTACAGCATCCTCCTCAAATTTTTTGATTTCCTCCCTACTCCCCACCCACACCACTATAACCGGCTCCACGGTTATCATACCGTCCTTAATCATGGGTTTTATCTCGTTTATAGCCTTCTCAATTTTATATCCCCTGTCAACGGCTTCTATCACAATTGGCAGATCCGTTGAGAGCCTCAAAACCTCTGCTGAGTGCACCTTGCTCTTCTTTCCGAAGCCCAGGATCGCCCTGTAAACCGTTGCCCCCGCTATCCCCATCTCCCTGAGCCTGTCCACGATTGCTTTGTAGAGGGGTTTTCCTTTGTAATTGTCGTTCTCCCCTATGTAAATCTTCATTCTCAAAGTGTTCCAGTGCTCAATTTCAACCATTTCACACCCTCCTCGCAAGAATGAAACCTAAAAATACTAGGCTTATCGTGATTATAACGTTTGCTGAAATGTTAAGAAACCCCAGAACATACTCCCTATCCCTCAAAAGCTCAAAAGTCTCATAGGAAAATGTCGAAAAGGTGCTCAATGCACCGCAAAAGCCCGTTCCAAAGAATGCCCTCATATCCGAGGAGACCCCTCCACCAAAGAAAAGCAAGCCATAGAGATACCCCAGAAGCAGGCTTGCCATGCTGTTCACGATTAGAGTACCTACAGGAAAGTCCCTATACACGGGAAGAAAGCCTGCTATCCCATAACGTGCCAGCGCTCCTAAAGCTCCCCCCAAGGCTATCATGAGCATGATCCTAGCGTTCATTTTTCCTACCTCCAGTTCTGAGATATTTGTCCACTATCTCCTCAATCTCCCGGGTTATGAAAGAGCCGCCCAAAAAGCGGTTCTCGGATGCATAGCCCATCAGACGCATTGCAAGTATTCGATTCGCTGTATAAACATCGAAGAGCTTGTAGTTCATTGAGGCTTCCTTTGCCGAGAGCATGGCGACTTCTCTCTTAAGCTCTTCCACGTCTCCTCCTTCCTGAAGAAACTTCAGAGCCTTTTTAAAATATTCGTCATCCTCCTTCACTTTCACTCACCATCAATCGTCTGTTTTCTTCCCTCAATTTTTCAATGGTAGCTAAGAGCATTTCCTGATCTTTTAAAGCCTGCCCATACTTTGCTTCCATAATTGAAATCCTTTTTAAGAGCTCATCTCTCAACCTGAGAAGCCTTGCAACTTCCTCCATACCCTCACATCCTCATGTAGTAGTGTATAAGCTCTTCAATCTTCGAGTAGTCTCTCTCCCCCTTGTTGAGCATCTTCCTAAGACGTTTATTCTCCGCTATCAGTCCGTCGCGAGGTTCTGGTTATCCCTTGCGATCCCAAAGGCGGAGAACTTAAGGGGAGCCCAGCTCCCTTCGATTTTGTAAAGTTCATGTTCAAGCCTCTTTATCTCACCAACGAGCATATCAACATCCAGTTCCTCCCTCTTCGTAAGAAAGTCACCCTTTATGAGTACCTTGAGGGTTTCATCCACCCTGAAATCATATTTGGATCCGGCTAGCTCAATCCTTCTGAAAGCTTCATCATCGATTTTGAAGACAACCTTTCTCCATCCCCTCTTAGGTCTCACAATTATCCTCATTTCTCCTCGCCTGTAATTCTTTTCTAAACTTCCTGTTCTCCTCACTTATCGCCTTTCTCATCTGCTTTAGGAGCTCCCTATCCCTTTTAGCTCTCTCGCTGAACTCTATGAGCTCTTCATAATATCTCTTTATCTCCTCAATCTTTTTCTCCAACCGCCGCTTCTTCTCAAGCAGCATTTTCATCTGGAGTACTTCTAGGGTCTCCTCAAGCTCCTCAATCCTCTCAAAATTTTTTTGGACTTCCCTCTTTCTTTCTCTGATTTTCCGAAATTCCTCGTTTTCAACCCAGAGTTCAATCTCCAAAAATCCCACCCCTAAAGAGCCTTCTCCTCTCTTCCCTGCACATTTTCTGGAGGTTTGTTCCAATTAAACTGCCCCTCAGAGCATATATTGCCAAAATAGGTGATCCCGCTTCCCTGCTGGTGGGAGCTTCTTTTGAGCGGTAGTCAAATTTTGAGATGAACTTCTCAAGCCCCTCATCGATTGATTCGAGCTTTTTAATCTGCACTTCTTTTAGCTTCTCCGCTTTTGGAAGATCTCGTTCCCTCAGATAGTTATAGAGCATCTCAAAATGTCTTTTGCAGAAGATTGAGCTGGAGTTTTTATAAACTTCAAAAAGCTCATCGAACCGGATGGCAATGGATTCTATTGTGTTCCTCTCTTTTTCCCTGCTCAACAGACATAGAGGACACTCCTCTTCCCCTGCATCTCCTTTCTTCAGGGATGTGATATAATGGGAGAGAACCCTCTCATAGAGCATACTGACTCCAAGAGCACCATAGAGGGGGTTTGCATATGCTATTTCCTTGAGCTTCCATGCGTGGTACGTGCAGAGCCCCATGCTCTTTTTAAAGCTCCTGTCCACCTCGGGATCGAGCACATGCTCATAGAGAATTTCTCCTATCACATTGTTCTCATGCTTTTCCAGAATCCTGCATACCGGGCACACCCCTTCATCAATGGCCTCCTTTAGGTATATCCCTATTAAATCCATGATAAACCCCCGCAAAAATGAAATTAGAACTCCAAGAGCTCACTTAATGCCTTCAGCGCTCTGTAGGTGTTCTGGAAGTTCGAGATTCCCATCTCAATGGATCTCCTGAACCCCCCGTTGGGGTTCTGAAGCGTCCGTATAAAGTTTATATGTGCCTTTATGTAAAGAGGTTTCTCCCGTATGACACGCATCCCCCTGATGGCATAGAACGTAGGCTCCAGATATGGCGGAAGGGAATAGGGAACCTCTGTAAAGCCTCCATACACCTCGCACTTTTTGAAATGGGGGGTCTTTAAGGCATCATATCCAAGGGCCCTCAATGAGAACAGAGCCTGATATGTCATGGTGGTTGTGGGCTGTTTAAGCCCGAACCCATGTCCTTTTTTAAAGCTCATTATGAAGCTGCTGACCTTTTCCCTAGCCTCCTCATCAAGTTCGTAGCCTATGGAATTAAATGCCCTTAGAACCCAGTAGGTGGCTTCTAAAGGTGTTGATGTTCCGAATTCCTCACTTCCACCAAGACCAACGGCAAATTTTCCATTCAGCGGGTCATACTTCTCTGAAAATAGCTCGATTTTTTCAAGGGCTAAATCCTTCGCCCCCAGAATCCCAAGGGCTTCCATACCCATCGCCAGTGCCACGGCAGCCTGCTGGGGTTTTAGAGAATCATAGAGGAATTCAATTGTCTTCTCCTTCTCCGGAACTTCCATTCCGAGGAGATCATAAATCCTGACGGCATAATAAGTGTCGTTTATGTTTGTTTCATCCAAAACCGAGACAAAGCAGTATCCTCCATCCTCATGACGGCGCTCCTCTAGGTACCTCAAAAGGGCATCCATGTTAATGTACTTTCTCAAATCATAGAGCTTCGAGCCCATTTTCACACCTCCAACCTATTCTTCCAACCTTCTGATTATTGGCGAAAGAATAGGCGTCATTAGCCTTTTCGGCGGTTCGGACTCGAAGCCCCGGCGGACGCCATCGCCCAAATCTTCTACACCAAAACCATTTAAAAAGCTTTATGCACAAGTTTTATCAGTAATGAATGGGATGATGGCGCATGCTTATAAATGAAACCAAAGATAAAGTGTGGCACGGAAGGGTTAAAGTCGCGGACACGTTTTTTAAGCGTTTTAAAGGGCTCATGCTCAAATCCAGAATAGACTACGCCCTAGTTTTTATTCTGCCCGGTGAAGCGAGGATAAACGCCACAATCCACATGTTCTTCATGCTTCAGAGCATAGACATACTGTTCCTCGACCGCAGCATGAGAATTGTGGATATTAAAGAAGCAAAACCATGGCGTATCTACACACCAAAGAAGAGTGCCCGTTATGTTATTGAGACACCTCCGGGAGTTGCAAACCATTTAAATGCTGAGGAGGGGGATCTAATCCGATGGATCATTGAGGATGAGAGAGGAAAAGCAATCCCCTCACCCATGAGTGCTCTCGATAAGCTAGGGGTTAATAATGTAAAGAGTTCTATAAGCTTGGCTGAGCCGAAGCCAAAGCTCAAGAAACCGTAGATAAAAGATCAAGGGAGTTCAAAGACAACCTCCATAGGATAGTGGTCGGAGATATCGGTTTTTATAACTTCCATCGACTTAACTTTTAATGATGAATCCTTCAAGAGGAAAATGTAGTCGTCCCTCTCCTTCCATTTCCCCCAGTGCCAGGTGAATTCCGGAGCGATGGGGAAAGTGTCACTGTAATATTTTTCAATGAGTCCGATGGATGCCTCTTCGGTGGAAGGTGCATTGAAGTCTCCGAGGAGTATCTCTGCCTTCGGCTCCTTCAAAGAAAACTTTAAGAGTTCCTCAGCCTGCATTGCTCTTTCTTCTTCATTCAGCCCCATATGGACATTGACAATTGTTAACTCCCTCCCAATATCCAGAGATACCTTCATCGCCGGTCTTGTCTGTCCTATACTCCCCAAATTTATTCCTCCGATGTAATGGATGGGGGATTTTGAAAAAACGGCTATTCCATAAGTTCCCTCAACGGTAGGCTTGTATTCATACGTCATTCCCGTACGAGAGGAAATTAAAAGAGGTAAGTCTTGGTATGCATTATGAATGGAACCACCTATGACTTCTTGAGATGCAATAACATCCGGGCTTTTTGATTCAATCAATTTAACGAGCTCCCTTCCGTTAAAGTGCCCATGAGGATCAAAACCCATGTGAAGGTTATAGGTCCAGATTTTGAGATCACTGGAGGTAGCGGGAGAGGCATGGAATGCCACAAGCACAACTAGAGCTGAGATAAATAAGAAAGCAATGGGAGTAAGCGAGCTCCTCAAAATGTTTATGCTTCTATCTTCAGATCCCTTAATAGTTAGCAAAGAATACAAAAGTGCGGTCAGTATTATAAGAACCTCAAGGTTGTTCTCCATAAAAGGAAGCCCTATATCCCTACCAACATAAGCACCAACAGCAAGCACTGATATTATGACAAAATAAAGTGTCCCCAGGGTGAACTCAGATATTCTACCTTCAAGCTTGCCTCTTGGGAGCATAGCCACGCTAATGCCTGCCAAAACGGCGAGAAAGATTACTCCAAGCCAGTTTTGAAGGTACACACCTATGGAAAGGAGAATGCCAGCAATCGCTAGAATTCGAATATCTATGGACAGGCTGATAAATAGGGTTAGATAAAAAAGGAGACCCAAAGCTATGCTCATTACAACGAATTCTCGAAGATAATACACATTAATTCCAGAGTATCGGAGGAGTGCATTTGGATAAGCGAGTCCAAGTTCCATAAGCATTAAAAACGTGTAGAGTCTGAAAGAGGGAGTTTTTAACTTTCCATTCATCCCAAAAAGGAGATATGCTCCGATGAACAATATCATAGCAAGCAAAATCCGTGTATATAAGAAATCTATGGGCTCCCCTCCAGTTGCGAGTACCCTTAAGCTAATATCTATCACCATCCCTCCTACTGCATAAATGTAATATTCTCCAAACTCGGCAAGGAGGGCGAGAGTTACTGGAATAACCAGCGCCGCAATTATATGAATCCCCTGAGTCCAATCTGTGGTGAGGATTGAAATGGCATAAAGCGCCATTAAAACTCCCGCAGTTCTATGACTCATCCTGCTCACAAATATGGATGCTATGAGTAGTGCGAGAACCCCTATAAATGACGGGAATGCCACCCCGTAAAAGAATAACACTTCAATGCTTGAAAATGCTCCTGCAACAAAGATTCGTGCTGAAGAAATGAATGCAATTCCCACAACAAGGGCCAAAATCTTTTCACGATCAGTAGCACTCATTACAATCATCCCTAAATAGAAAAATAAGGTTCTTCTCCTTAAAAACCTTTAGAAAACTGCAAAGTCAATCACAATGTTGAACTGATGAGGTGCGTAGGGTCTGACCTTCCGTTTCTCCAATATTTTAACCTCCTTCCCAAGTTCATGTGCAACCAGCATTATTTTCTCCTCATGCTCTCCAAAAAGGTTTTTTTCGTGAGAGAAGCCATAGTAATGTATAATCCCACCGCTCTTAACACTGATTATTGCTTCACCCAAGAATTCATGAGCAAATTTCGGGAGATTCATTATGATGCGATCGGCTTTTATCTGACCTGTCACTTTTCTCACATCACCAAGGATTGGGATAACATTTTCAACTTTATTCAGCCTTTTGTTTTCCTCTAGATATTTTACAGCCCATGGGTTTATATCACAGGCAAAGATTAGTTTTGCCTTCTTTGCAAGAAGAATTGAATAAGGTCCCACACCTGCGAACATGTCAAGAATAACTTCTCCCTTATTAACCCTTTCAAAAAGCCTCATTCTCTCTGTAGCCAGCCTTGGAGAAAAATAGACCTTTGAAATGTCGAGTTTTAACCTTATACCATTCTCTTTGTGGATTGTTTCAGTTCTCCGCTCGCCGGCAAGATGTATGAGCTCACGAACCCTATAAGTTCCTGAGACCTTACTGCCCTTTGCAAAAACCCCCTTTATATGCCCATGAACCCTTAGGATTGCATCTCCAATGTCCTTTCCGTAGGGCATGAGCTCCCCGGGGAGTTCAATTACTGCCAAATCTCCTATTATATCAAAGGAGCTCGGGAGAAGGGATTTAAGATTTTCCGGAACATCAACAATCTCGCGGTAGCTGTGAGGACGCTTTGGAATTTTTTCAAACTCTACCTCAACAATCTCAAAGCCTTCAACAGGTCTGACTATAGGAAAAAGAACATACTCCCCCTCACGCTTCACAGAGTAACCCCTCGCCAAAACACCCGTCTCTAAAAGCTTTTTTCTAACCTTCTCCGCTTCCCTTCGATAGACCTTTACTGCCAGCATGGGAGGAGATAGTTGTTACGCCCTAAAAAGCTTTATCATGGTTAAGGTGGGCTCTCTTTAAGGAGAATCCATCATTGATAGTAAAGCTACTCACAGAACAGCACTTTGGAGATTTTTGGTGCCCCGGCCGGGATTTGAACCCGGGGCGCGGGCTCGAAAGGCCCGCATGTTTGGCCGGGCTACACCACCGGGGCAGTGGTGCGTCCATTCTCTTAACCTTTCGGATAATTTAAAAACTTTTCGGTAAGCGCCGAGAGGAGCACCGGAGATATCCCCTCATCTTCCAGATGTTCGCTTATAATCTCAAGCTCCTCCTTTGGGAAGCAATGAACGCGGCACCATTCCCCATCCCTTGGAGAAACCATGGGAGCCCCTACCAGAGGATTTAGAATTATGTAAAAGTTTGGATGCCTGTTAAGATGAGAGAGTGCGCTGTCAATGTATTTCAAGACTTCATCCATTGCAAATCCTCTGGCCACCGGAATTCTGAGCTCCAATGGGATCTGGTGTTTGGATATCAAATCCAAGCTTTTAAGAAAGGATTTCCAAAGCTCCCCACTGGCTTCTTCGGAGAGTCCATAGAGGGATGAAGGAGGTGCTTTTAAATCGGTCGCCATATGATCGACTAAACCTTCCCGTATGAGCTTTTTTAGGGGTACGATGAGGGTTCCGTTTGTGTTGAGGCTGACCGCTATCCCAAGTTCCTTAACCCTCCTCAGCAGGTTCTTTAACTCTTTCCACTGAAGAAGAGGTTCACCGCCGGTTATATGGAGATAATCGATTAGGAATTTGCTCTCTTCCAAATCTTCAAAAAATTTGGCTTCATCCAGTCTCACACATCCTATATTTTCTGCAATTTTCCAATTGTGGCAGAAAGGGCATTTTAAATTACACCCACAAAGCCAGAGGGTAAACGTGACTTTTCCATGAACATCAATCATACTGACGCTTTTCCATCCACTTACAAGCATGGGTTCACCCCCAAGTAAAAAAATCAAGGAGAATAGTGCTTCCTAGTCCAGAACTCCTTTTTTCTAAAGGGATTCCAGTTCTTTAAGGGTCTGTAATACCCGATTATTCTGCTCCATATCTCGACGTTCTCGCTCCCACAGCGCGGACAGTGTGTGTGGAGACCAGTTATTGAGTACCCGCATTTATTGCATACCGTTATGGCGGGAGTGTAACTCCAATAAACGAGATCAGTCTTCATAAGTCTCCTAGTGAGCTTTGCAAGAGCTTCGGGATCGGGCTCTTCTCCAATGAATATATGCATCATTACCCCACCTGTGAAGCTCCTTTGAACTATGCTCTCCACCTTTATTCTATCCACCAGTTCAAGTGCTCCATAATAGGGTGCTATGCTTGTTGAGTAAACTGGATTCTCAATATCACTGAGGTATTTTTGGAGGTCCGGGAAGTCTTTTAAGTCCTTCATTGCAAGCTTTGCTGCAGCACTTTCTCCGGGCACTTCCTCCACATTCCAAGGTATTCCGGTTTCCTTCATCCATTCACGGGCTTTTTTAGTTGCAAACTCCACCATTTGCTTCATGAGCTTGGCAGCTTCCTTCCATTCTTTCCTCGTTCCCTCAAACCATAATGAAGGATTGTTGAGATAGATAGCAGCCGCTTCGGGCAATCCGAGGATCCCCACCGTGTTAAAGTGACTTAGTGGAAATTCTTTGAGGTACATATGAATCATCTGATACATGTTGTCATAATTGTTTATCAGCTTGATATATCTATTTCGAAACCACTCAGTTGTATTTTTAACAGTCTCAAGTACCTCTCCATATTCTTGCCAAAATGTGTCATCATCTTTGGATTTCATGGCTATTCTGGGTAAATTTATCGTGGTAACGTTTATTGAACCCGTAACATCTGGCATTGCCCATAGCCCACCAAAACGCTGCCTTTCCAGCTTTTTGATTGTTTCTTCCTCCACACTTTCTTCCGTTACTCCAAAGGTTAGAGAGAGATCATTCTTATCTATCGTTAACCTGCAGCACATAGCATAGCTCGCATCAGGATCAACAATATTCGTATTAAGCCAGTAAAAGCTTCCTCTTTTTGCAGCGGTTGTAAATATAGCCTCAAATATCTCCGGATCATCCCATATCATCTTTGCCGTTGTCATGAGGGTTGGAATTGGAAATGTGAATGGCTGCCCCTTTTCATCCCCCTCCTTCAAGACATTCGTAAATGCAATCACGAATTTTTTTGCTTCCTTCTCATATTCTCCAAGAGGAGCAACCTTTTTCCCTCCATAGACCGCATAGTCTCCATTCAGCATAGCTTTTGGAGCATCAAGTGTCATGGTAAAATTTGTGAAGGGGGTTTGCATACCTATTCTAGAAGGATAATTCAAGTTAAAAACAAGTCGTTGTATCTGCTGCTCTATTTTCCTTTCGTCCAGCTTATCTTCCCTAATGAAGGCTCCCGCATACCATTCCACGCTTGAAAGTGCTTGAGCTCCGGAAAAATAATGTTGCATCGTTATGAGGTAGTTAGCCACATGATCCACAAAGGTATCAAAGTGTTTTGCCGGTCTGGAGCTTATTGTGGGAGTTTTTAATCCTCTCTCCAAAACCTTCGCTATACTGTGTCCGGTACAATAGGGGATGTATATGCTGTATGGCAGTTTATGAATGTATATATCCCCTCTATAGTGATGTCTCAGATATTCCTTTGGAATTAAAGTTAGATGCTCTATGAGCGCGTTTTCCATGACAAAAGCAAAGAAGCCCGTGGGCCCCGGATATCTGTTTGCATTCTCTAAAACATCAAGACTATTCCATTTTGCGTACTCATCAACGATATCCTTATTTTCCACTTTTTTCACTTTTAATTCTTCAGCCATGTCTGTCACCATTTGGATATTTTATCCAA
>NZ_JBMXHE010000092.1:0-6689 GCF_053987695.1 Palaeococcus sp. (in: euryarchaeotes) | reverse complement strand
TGAAGCTCCTCTCCATAATCGTCAATCACGCAGTTTCCATTAACCGTGAAGGGTGGAACCAAACGGGATGCATCCTCATGATCCCAGAGCGTCCCATCCAGATCCAGAACCAAGAGTCTCATTCTCCACACCAAAAATTGAGGATTACTTGAGCTCAATCCGCATCTTTCCTTTGAAGTCCTCCCTCTTCATTCTGAAGGAAACCATGCCGCTGAATGAGCTCAGGTCAATTATGTTCTTGCCCTCCTTAATGTCAAATCTCTCTTCATGGGCATCCTGAGCGGGGAGGGAGAGATCATACTCATATACGGTGAGCTCATTGTCAGCACTCGCATATACTATTGCCCTTGCATCCCTGTATCCCTCAAGGGGAATGCCCCCAAATGTTCCGGTTTTGTACATTTGAGAAGCCATTGATGGGAAAGCAAGCGGGAAGGAAAAGCTTACTGCGGGGGGTTCTTTTTGGATTATCGCCTCATCAAGCACGATGATATCTCTATTTCCAGTGTCGAAAGGAGTGGCTTCGAGGGCACCCGTGTTGGGAGTCGTGTTTGCCCCCACGAGTATGTGTCCTCCCATCTTCTCAAGGCTCGTTATTCTGGCCCCGAATGCACCGACTATTTTAACCATTGGAGGTGTTACGTAAATTAGAAGGCTTGGACCCGCTATCGTGTTCGTAATTGGTGCAAATGCCTGCTCCTCTGGAGAGCGGGGCTGATATATCGTATCATGATGGGCATTATATGCCATCAATAACCCTCCCCCCAATGGGAGAGCATTGACCCTCATTGGGGCGTAGAACGTGTAAAAATCGAAGAGCCTGAAAAATGTCATTTCCTCGCCGTTCAATGGATTCCCTGCAAATATGCCGCCTCTAACAAAGGCAAATGCCCGATTGTATGCACTTTCAATATCCCCCATTGTGGGTCTTACAAAACCGCCCCCATCAACCGAGCTGCTGGTTTTAAGTGGAAACCTCTCCCACTTGCCGGTTATCAAATCGAGGGTGTGAATCTCGCTTATTCCAAAATCGAAGTTTTTACCAACTCCAAAGAAAACATTATCATGAACTATCGTTCCCTTTAAACTCGGTGAGGGATTTAAGAGCTCAGCTTTTCCTTTCCTTCTGTCGAGAGCGTATATTCCCAGGTTTGCATGCCCATCCTCTCTTGCCAGGAGAAGCCTGTCGTTGTAGGGGTCATAGATTATATCGCTTATTTCTCCTGCCCAGTCCGTTGGGTGGTGAATGGACTCCTTCCAGAGGAGCTTTATCTCATCATTTTCCGTATCATAGGCATGTACATGGGAGTACTTGTTCACAAAGCTTATTGTTGATTTTCCGTCCTTTCCTTCATATACGGCGGGCGCATGAACCCATCCTCCGAAATATATGAACTCATCCACGGTTTCCACAGCATTATAAGTGTCCCCTCCGGATGCTGGTTTTTCACCTACGAGCCCGAATTCATAGATCCTCTTAGAGTTCTCCCTGATGAAGTGCGCCCGTGCCTCAAATGCCAGCGTAAAGTAAAGAACCTCATTGTGGTATCTCAGGCCGAATATTCCTCCACTTCCCCATTCGGGGCCGTATCGTGGGGAAAAACGGTGCAACTTTCTCAGCACATCCATAGAACCACCTGAGGTGATTTGGAGCAATAATAATTAAAATTTGCGGTTCTGGAGAGTTGGTTAAATTTTTGGCTCAATGGCGTAAACCGTCCTGTCTTCGCCGATCCCCTCGATGAGCCCCCTATGGCGCCTCACACAGCTTTCGCATTCACCGCAGTGAATGGGCTTTCCGTCCTCGGTAAACCCCTTCGGCATGTAGCATGAACTGGAGTACTCGTACTTTGCGTCCAGCTCCTTCAAAAGCTTTGCAATGCCCTTCTTGTCGAGGTCGATTAGGGGTGCAACGACCTTAACCTCCTCCATTGCCCCATACTCCAGCATCCCGTTCATCTTCTCCACGAATTCGGGAGTGTTGTCAGGGAAGGTTGCTCCCTCCTCACGGTTGAAGCCGACTATTATATCCCCACCGCCGAGGGCATCGAGGAGAGATGCAGCAATGGATATTAAAATCACATTGCGGGCGGGAACCCATACGCTCTTTGCGGTTTCCCTCGCCATGCGCTCAAGCTCTTCCGCACTTACCTTTGGCGTCTCTCCCCCCACAAGCGTCGTCCCCCTCAGCTTTGAAAACTCCTCGAGGAAGTCGAGTTTGATAATTTTCAGCGGAGTGCCGAGTTCCTTCGAGAAGAACCCGGCAACACGGTTAGTTACCCTCTCCTCATTGCTCCCATAGTTGATGGTGAGCATAATGACTTCATCATAATTTTTCTTTGCCCAGTAGAGACATGCCGTCGAATCAAGTCCGCCGGAAAACAGCACGACAGCACGCTTCATTCTTTCACCTCACTGCCAGCCCAATTATCTCCTTCACACTTCTAAATCCTTCCTCTTTTAAATATTCCCTAATACCCTCGTTTATCTCATTGAAAACGCCAAAACCCCTGAGGGACACTGCGGTTCCCACCTGGAGTGCCCTAGCACCCGCCATAAGGAACTCAACGGCATCCTGCCATGTTGTTATACCTCCTACGCCAATGACGTCAATATCGAGGGCCTTTGCCAAGTCATAAACCGCCCTCAGTGCAACTGGTTTTATGCCGGGCCCCGAATATCCCCCAACTTTATTGCTCAATATTGGCTTTTTTGCATAGATATCAATTGCTATCGCCTTGAGGGTGTTTATTGCAGCCACTGCATCCGCTCCCCCTTTCTCGGCGGCCAGACCCAGCTTTGTTATATCATCTATGTTAGGTGTTAGCTTTGCTATTATCGGCTTGTCCGTAACGTCTTTGATGGCCCTTACCACCTTGTACACCATTTCAGGGCTCTGCCCTATTTCCATACCGTAGCCCTTTGCATGGGGACAGCTGAGGTTGAGCTCGAAGGCGTCGGCAACATCGTCCAGTTTCTCCGCTAAGAATGCGAACTCCTTCTCATCCCCTCCAAAGATCGACACAATAATCGGGAAATCAAACTCCTCCTTTGAAAATTCCTCATGGAAAGCATTCCATCCCGGGTTTGGGAGTCCCATTGCATTTATCAGCCCGTAGGGGAGCTCCACCACTGTAGGATTATCATAACCTTTTTTCGGGACAATGCCGATGGATTTCGTTACGGCGGCGCCGGCACCCTCCTCATGGGCTCTCCTCAGTAAATCGGGGGTCATATCTGCGACGCCGGAAGCTATCATTAGAGGGTTTTCAAGCTTAAGCCTAGCAACTTCAATCTCGAGCATTTTCAACACCCAAAAAGCAGAAGGGAAAGGGAGTTATTAAAACTTTGCTTAAACTAAATGAACTCCCGAACTTTTTCATCGTATTGGAATATCCCTGGCATTCCCCCAGTGTGCACGAATAGAACTTTTGACCCCGGAGCTATCTTTCCGTTGCGGGTTAAATCCATGAGCCCATAGAAAGCCTTTGCCGTGTATATTGGATCAAGGATAATCCCTTCTTCTGCGCCCACAAGCCTTATGGTTTCTATAACTTCTTTCGTAATTCTCCCATATTCTCCAAAGCCGTACTCAAATAGATGGGCAGCTATATGGTTCTCCGTAAGATTATGTGCACACCCGATCAGTCCTGCCGTTTCACCGATAAGGTTAAAGACCTTCTCCGGAAGACCTTTAAGGAGACCTCCAACGTCTATTCCAATAACTTCTGTTTTGGAATCCATTAAGTTGAAACCTAGAGTTAACCCAGCAAATGTACCCCCGCTCCCTGCAGCATGAACCACATAATCAAACTCCACTCCAAGGGCTGTCTCCTGCTCCCATATTTCGGCGGCTGCCCTCACATAGCCCAAGGTTCCAACAGGGGACGCTCCTCCAACAGGTATGATATAGGCTTTCTTTCCCTTTGCTTTTAATTCCTCTGCCACCTCCTCCATAACGGGATAGGTGCTTTTTGCATCCACCAGAATGACCTCAATTCCCATCAGTTTATCCAGGAGATAGTTTCCCTTAACCGGAGCATCCTTCTTTCCTCGGAGAACCAGGAGGGCATTTAAACCCAATTTTTTAGCTGCCAATGCTGTCACAAACGCATGATTGGAATGCACTGCTCCCGTGGTTATAACAGTGTCATAACCCTTAGAAAGGGCATCTCCGAGAAGGTATTCAAGCTTTCTAACCTTGTTTCCGCCTATTGCAATGCCTGTTAAATCATCTCTCTTAACATAGAGTTCTATTCCAAGTCTTTGGCTTAAATTTGGGAGGTACTGGATTGGTGTTTGGAAACCTATAAGCTCCACACGTGGAAACCTTGCAAGAAGGGTTTTTAGCTTTAGACTCATGAAATCACCAATGAAAGTACCTCAAGGAAGTATAAAAACTTGATTAATGGCGGCGGACACACCCGGGGGTGGGAACCCTCCACCGCTCCCTTTTGCCCTGGGCTTGTTCTCCCCCGCTACCCCACGAGCGCTGCACGTTCCGCCTACCGCTGCTCCCTTCCGGGCCTTGCGGGGTTCAGCGGATAAAGAGCCTTAGCACGGCCCTCCAGCCGTACCTGGCTCACCGCCAGCCCCGTGGGACGAGGAATCATCACTCCCCCAGGGGTCAAGTGAGCGGCTTCAGGAGCCGCCCCCCGGGCTTCGGCCCCCGCATATCGACGGTTTCGGGTTCCAGGGGACGCCGAACCCCCCAGCCTAGTCCGCCGCCATAGGTATTATTGGAGGAGGGATATATAAATATTTGGTTCATACCCAGGATATCGGCAGGATAGCAGAAGTAGTGCCTTTAATAGTGCATTATCAGGGTTAGGGCGTAAAGTCAGCCCAACCACCTCCCAGCCCAAAAATTAAACCCTTATCCCGACAGCATCATACCCACCTCTACTCTCTGCCAAGGGTTTTATTCACCTTTTTAAGTGCACCATAGAAATCGCTAGCTTTTACCGTGATGAACTGGGTTTCACCGGTATCCAGCTTTCCCCGTGATTTGCCCCAAAGCTCACCGTAAAGTCCTTGGATTTTTATTCTGGGGTAATTTGTCCCCAAACGCAAAATTACTCTCCTAATCTGACCTTCAAACCAAGACACGCCGACTTTTAGTCCTGCTCGTGTTTCTTTATTCTTCCTGAGTCCCAGCTTCAGGAAGTTAAGCCTCTCCCTCTCAACTCCATTTTCATGGCATTTTTCTTCGAAATACCTCCATGCCAGCTTGAAGTTTTTCAAGCCGAAATAGTATGAATAAACCGGAATTCCAAGCTCCCTATACTTTCTTCCTTTATAAGCATAGATCTCGATTTCACGCCCTTTTTTACCAAGAGAATCGATGTAAATGTTATTCTCCTCTTCCAACCCCCTCAGCTTTTCCATAAGTTCTTCCAGAGCACTCGGAGCAATAGAAAAGCTCGCCCATGTATTCCACATCCTTGGAGGAACTGAGGTGAAGCCCATCTCTTCAAGGTGATAATTCCTGAACTCCAGCTGAAAGCTCAAATAGCCCCCTCCATTCAGGAGCACCTTTAAAAAGGCATCTTCCTCTGGCAGCACCATTATATCATTTCCACTGTGATTCTCAGATCCCAGAAGGTTTCTAGCTCTAATTTCCTTGCCATGAGAAAATGCTGAGATTACAGGAATTGGTGTTTTAACTCCACTGTTTTTATCATAGGGTACTTTGAAACCCGCTTTCAGGAGCTCTTCCTGTATCTCCAGAGAAGCGGGGAAGAATATTTGGGCGCTCTCCAGTTTATAAACTCCAAGTTCCTCCCATTTCAAATTAATCACCTTCCAATAATCTGTGGTATTACTTTTTGTTAAAGTTAGGTCTTCAGAACTTTATAAAGTTTTCGAAAAGGAGGGCGTGTTTACAGTAACCTTTATTTAGAATTTTTGCTGAATTCTTCCAGGTGATTCTCATGCTCCCCAGATGGGATCCCAGACTAAAAGACCCTGAGAGCGTAGCATTTGCAATCCTGGATGTTCTAGCAGACTTAGAATCAGAAGGAAAACTGAAAAACCTGCCAAAATCCCGGCAAAAACAATAATAGCAGTACTCCTCTTCAAACAATACTACAACCTACCCCTCAGAGACGCACAGCATTACGGCAGAGAATTCTTCGGCGTTACTACTCAACCCTCCACAACTGGGAGAAAAAACTGAACTTGGAAGAATTAACAAACCACCTCCTGAAAAAACTTCAGGAATTACCTTACGCTGGCACTCAAGCAGACTCAACAATCTTCACAAATAAAAAAAGATGAAGATCGAAGTCCAAGCAATAACGAGAATTCTGCCCAGTCTACTGTATCCAGTCGCAGTCAAAATCACGACTTCTGAAAACGAGCTGATTGAAGTCCTGCCAGAGGGTTCCGGGAATTTTTATGCTGATGGGGCTTATGATTCGAAGAAAGTTCTGAACACTGTGGTAGAGAGGGGTTACAAACCGATTATCAAAAAGACTAAGAATCCTCCGGATGGTTTTGGCAGTAAGAAGAGGGATGAAGTGTTTTCCGAGAAGGAGTATAAGCACAGGAATCCTCATGAGGGGTTCTGGGGTGCTTTTGCAACCTGGTTTGGTGACAGGATGCCTTGTTTTCTGAGAGAGATTACTGTGACGCGGATACTGCTTGGGGTAATGTGTTACGCGCTGAAAATTCTTCTCAGAGTCAAG
>NZ_JBMXHE010000091.1:0-7418 GCF_053987695.1 Palaeococcus sp. (in: euryarchaeotes) | reverse complement strand
TTGGAGGGAAGCTTTTGAGAGGTATAGCTTTCTTTTCAGGCGGCAAAGATGGGCTTTATGCCACGTATCTAGCTGAAAAGCAGGGGATTGGAGTGCCCTATCTCTTAGCCCTAAAAACCACCATAGGGGTTTCACCGCACTACGAAAACTTAAGCGAGCTCAAAAGGCTTGTCGATGCGATGGGAAAAGAGCTTCTCATCTTTGGCATGGGGAAAGGAAGCGAGGCTCTAGTGGAATTCATAAGCTCTCTTGACGTTGATTACATCATAGCTGGGGATGTCCTCCTCGAAGACCACTTAAAGTGGGTTGAGTGGCTCGCTGAAAAGAGCGGAACAAGAGCTTTAGAGCCGCTATGGGGGAGGAACACATTTGAGCTTGCGAAGGAGATAATAAACGCTGGCTTCGAGTATTCAATAATTGCCGTGAACAAGGAAAAGCTTTCAAAAGAGTGGCTCGGCTACACATTCTCTTCCCTCGGAGATTTGGAGCTCTTCTTGGAGGCAAACCCGGAGATAGACCCCATCGGAGAATTTGGGGAATTTCATACTGTTGTTTTGAAGTGTCCGCTGTTTGAGGGGCGCTTTAATCTGGAGCCATTGGAAGTTGAGGAGAGCGAGAGATATTGGTGGTTGAAGTTCAGGCTGGTGAGAAGATGATTGAGGAACTCGAAGCTAAAGGCATAACCCTTGAGAGAATGCTCGATACCGCTTTGGAACTTTACATTGGAGATGATGCGGAAAAAGTTAGGGGGCAGCTTAGAGAGATTATGCTCCTCTATCTAAACGATATCAACGTCCAAGCCCTTCTAAAAGCTGCTCTACTCTTAGAGGAGAACTTCAAAGTTGAAGGAGACCCCGTAAACCTCGTGGCGGATGAGCTCATAGGAATTGACATAGCCGAGTACATTGGCGGGAAGATGGCGCTTTTCAACTTCTTCTACTATGACACCAAAAAGCCGGGGATTTTGAAAGACCTCCCACCGTTTTTGGACGATGCCGTTGGGGGGTTCATAGCTGGATGTATGACGAGACTATTTGAGCCTTTTCTGCCATCGGAGGAAGAGGAACAGGAATACGAAGAAAATGGTGATATAATAGCTGACAGCAAAGGGAAGCACACCGACTAAGCCGAGGGTATACAAAACAGTCAGGATTAAAACAAGCACAAGCAACATCCTATAGTGTTCCTTTTTCATAGTTGGCAGTTTGGAGGTAGTCTTTTTAAGCCTTGCTTGATATTGGATTAATTAGCCGAGGTGAAAATATGAAAAACCTCATCCCATTCATGACTAGGATTCCACTCAAAGGGGATTTTGAAAAAGCACGGCATGAGGTGTGGGCCTTTCCTCTTTTAGCACTCATAACATCAGCATTACCCGCCTTAATCCTGTATTTTGACGTCCCTCTAAAAAATGTGCTCGCCCTTCTGTTTCTGTATTTCACCATTGGGCTGCTCCACCTTGATGGTCTGGCTGATTTTGCCGATGGGGTAATGACCAAAGGCGACCGCGAAAGGAAGATTAAGGCAATGAGAGACTTAAACACAGGCATAGCGGGAGTTTTTGCCGTTGTAATGGTTCTTTTCCTCCAGACTTATTCTCTTCAGCTCCTCCCGTTCTACGCCATCTTTTTAGCAGAGCTCAATTCCAAGTATGCAATGCTCCTCGCTCTGGCAACAAAAAAGCCCCTTGGAGAAGGCCTTGGCTCTTACTTCATGGAAGCCATGAATAAAAAGCAGCTCCTCGCCGGGAGTGTGCTCTATTTGGCTCTCCTCCTTCCCGCTGTAGTTTACAGTCCAAAAAGCATCCTCTCGGTTTTGGGGCTTTTAATTGGAGCCTACACCATAAAGCTCAGCCTGGATAATTTTGGAGGGATTAACGGCGACTGCATTGGAGCAACAGCTGAGATAACAAGGGCTGGAACGCTTTTGATGCTGGCAATTCTTTTGTAGTACCCTAACAAAACCCTTAAAAATGATAAACGTCATTATGATAATGGTGATTATCACAATGGATCACTTTGTGAACAGAGAGGCTGAGCTTAAGGCAATAAAGGAAAGATTGATGAACGGGAAGTTCGAGCTCATAGTTATCTACGGGCGCAGGCGCGTTGGAAAAACCCGCCTCGTTCTTGAGGCCATTAAAAGTCTCCCACATGTATATTATCTCGCGGTTGAGGGCGACAACCTCCGGCATTTTCGAGAGGTTGCAGGGAGGGCTTTTCCCGAGGTAAGATATGCAAGAGAAGACTGGGAGGGATTGCTCCATGCCCTGAAGGGGCAGATAATTGTTATAGACGAGTTTCCAAACATGGTTAAGGAAAACCCCAAGATTCTCTCTCTGTTTCAGAGGGCTGTTGACCTCGACCTTCAGGATTCGGGAACCAAGCTTATACTCCTCGGCTCTTCCGTCAGCGTGATGACGGAGAAAGTGCTGAGCTACAAAAGCCCACTCTACGGGAGGAGGACGGGCTCAATGAAGTTGAAACCGATGGAGTTCCCCACTCTCAAAGAGTTTTTTCCACAAGCAAAGTGGGAAGAGCTCGTCGAAATTTACGGACTTACAGATGGCATCCCATTCTACATCGCCCGGGTGAGGCTTCCCTTCTGGGAATGGCTGGAGAAAGAGCTCTCAAATCCCGTAAGCTTCTTCAGGGACGAGGTTGACTTTCTGCTCCGCTACGAGTTCAGCGAAATCAGGACGTACAAACGCATACTCGAAGCCATAGCTCTCGGCAAAACAACGCCCAAGGAAATAAAGGATTTCACCGGAATGAAGCATTCCGACATAACCCCTTACCTGCGCAATCTTATAGAAACGGATTTAATAGTGAGGGAAGTGCCTGTCACAGAAAAGCCCTCCTCCAAAAAAGGCCGTTACTATGTCGCTGACAATTTTTTAGCTTTCTGGTTCCGCTACGTTTATCCAAACCTCTCAAGGATTGAGGAGGAAACCTTTGATATCGCTGAAATCAGGGAAGACTACAACCACTACCTTGGCAGGGTCTTTGAGAAGGCCGCAAGGCAGCTTCTCATCATGCTGAACAAAAAGGGGGAGCTTCCGTTTAAATTCACTAAAATCGGCCGCTGGTGGCGTAGAGGTGAGGAAATTGATCTGGTAGCTTTGAATGAAAGGGAGAAAAAAGCCCTCTTCATCGAAGTCAAATGGAAAGAACTAAACGAGAAGCAAGCAAAGGGAATCCTCAAGGATCTGGAGAGAAAGAGCGAACTCGTTGGTCTGGAAGGCTGGGAAAAAATCTATGGGCTGGTTGCGAAGGGAGTCAAAAATAGAAAGGGGTTAACAGAAAACGGCTGGCTCGTGTGGGAGCTCAACGATTTAGGAAATAGGATATCAGAAAAGACGTGATGGCAATGATAATCATTCTCGCAGGCGGGAAATCAACACGCATGGGTAAAGAGAAGCCGGTATTGAAAATAGCAGGTAGAGAGATGCTCCTCTGGGTATATGAACAGACCTCAAAGGTCGGTGAAACCCTTGTTGCCCTCTCAAAGAACACGCCAAAGACTAAAGAGCTGTGCCTCAGGGAGGGTATACATTTCATAGAAACACCCGGCAACGGATATGTGCACGACGTCCAGTGGCTTTTGCGCGAGTTGGGCACCTTCGTGAGCGTTGCAAGCGATATACCCTTCGTTAGAGCCTCTGACCTTGCTTTAATGATGAAAGAGCTCGAGAGGAGAAAGCTAAGCCTCACAGGGGTTTTACCGCTCTCAAGGGTTCCTAAAGGTCTGAAACCTGCTGTTTATCGCGGCTATGCTATAGTAGGCCTAAACGCCGTTGCCGAGGAGGGAGAAGAGTTCTTTGAGCTGACCAATCCACTCTTAGCTTTAAATGTGAATACTCCTGAAGAGCTCGAACTTGCAAATAGGATTGCCAAGTTGTTGAGGCCTAAGTTTCTATAGCCCAAGCTTGCTCAAAATGTAATCCACGTCGATGCTCTTCTCCACTAGTTTAGCAAACCTCTCGATTTCTTCTTCGAGGCTCCATCTGCCTACACTTATGGGTTCAAGACCTTTCTCAGCCCTGAGCATGTTCAAAAACCTTTCCGTAAAGCCGAAGTTATGGAAGATGCCGTGCAGATAAGTCCCAAAAACTCTCTCGCCGATGGCTCCATCATACTCAAAAGCTGGCTTCCCGTTGATTTCGTGGATTACCGAAAAAGGTCTTTCCGAGGTAGAGCGTCCCATCCTAATCTCATAGCCCTCAACGACCATATCTCCAAGAGGTTTCCACAGAATTTGTGCTTTTAGGTGGTTAGTTCTTTTGGTTCTGGCAAAGAAGGTTTTAGTCTCTAAGAGCCCAACCCCATTGATTTTGCCTCTCTTAGACTCGATCTCGTCGATTATCTTTTTCCCGAGCATCTGGAAGCCGCCGCAGACACCTATAACAAAAGCTCCATCTTTGTGTGCCTCAAGTATAGCGTCTTCAATTCCATTTTCTCTCATCCAGAGCAAGTCTTCAACAGTATTTTTGCTCCCTGGAACGATTATAACATCGCCCTTAATTTCTTCAGCGTTGCTCACGTAATCAATCCCGTTCGCCCAGTGGAGGGGCTCAAAGTCTGTAAAGTTGCTTATGTGTGGGAGCTTGACAATTTGAATGTGTAGCTCACCCTTAACCTTCGGGAACTCTGTTAGAGAATCTTCTTCTGGAATTTTGTGCTCCGTATAAGGAACTACTCCCAAAACTTTCTTCCCATACCTCCCCTCCAAATAGTCGAAGCCGGGCTTAAGGAGAGAGGCATCACCGCGGAATTTGTTGAAAATGAAGCCCATTACGAGTTTTCGCTCCTCCTCGCTTAAGAGCTCCATAGTCCCTACTATTGAGGCAAAACTTCCTCCCCTGTCTATGTCAGTAACGAGAATCACTTTAGCGTTGGCGTGCTTAGCAACACGCATGTTAGCAATGTCGTAATCTTTGAGGTTGATCTCTACCGGAGAGCCAGCGCCTTCGATTACAACGATGTCGTGCTTCTCCAGCAGCTCATCCAAGACTTTCATGGCTTTTGAAAAGAGCTCCTCCTTCTTGGAGAGCATATATTTACGGGCGGAGACGCTGCCTATGGGTTTACCCATAAACACAACTTGGCTCCTCATGCCTCCCTCCGGCTTGAGGAGGATAGGGTTGAACTTCACGGAGGGCTTCTTTTTACATGCCAGAGCCTGTAGATACTGGGCGCGGCTAATTTCTCCACCCTCTATGCTTAGAGCGGAATTTAGACTCATGTTTTGGCTCTTGAAAGTCACAACATCATATCCGAGGTTTGAAAAGATTCGGCATAGAGCTAAGGCTAAGAGGGATTTCCCCGCCCCAGAGGAAGTTCCTTGAATCATTAAGGCTTTTCCCATCCTCATTCCCCCGTGAAAATAAAAGATAAAGCTCAAAGGTTCAAAAAGGGAAATTGCTCAGCCGGTAGCCTCGCACGCCACAGGCTGGAAGCTGTAGCCAAATGCCTCGGGGTGGATGAACAGGGAAAGCTCTTCGAGACCTTCAACTATCCCCGCCCCGAGGCTTTCGAGAGGTAATGGTCTCGGTAGCTGTGGTCGTCATCGTTTGAGTTATGGTTTCTGGTTGACTTATACAGCCGCTGACGATGACACCTATCATCAACACTACAAACAGGTAGGTTACCTTTCTCATATTGCCACCTTGGATTATTTATCCATCAATGGTAAAGGGCGAAGGATATATAAATCTATTGGATAAAATCGCCAACGGTGGTATTTATTATGATGCTCGTAGTTTTGGGCAATACAGAGGTTTCTACAATACCTGGAATAAGCGTTGCCGGAGCAACTCCTGAGCTAACGAAGCTAACGCCCCCAGCTGATGCAGAGTACCTTTTCCATGAAAAGCCTAAAATCATTGATGTGATACCAGTTACTCCCGAAGGGCACCCAACGCCAGCTATAATCACTAAAGCCGCAAAGGAGTTGGCTGATTTTCCAGTAATTATCGTTAGAGGTGGAACTTATTTAGCACCTCTCGTTCCGCACGTGCACATAAGCGATGTCGTGGGGAGGGACTTTAGAAAGGAGAAAGCCCTGCCTGAAGCGAGGGAAATCATTGAGAGAGCTATGCTCTTTGGAGAACAGCTTAATAAGCTCGGCTTGAAGGAGATAGTCATTGGGGAGTCCACACCGGGAGGAACGACCACAGCTCAAGCCATTTTATGGGCTCTTGGCTATGAAGCAAAGACTTCATCCGCTTCACCGGACAACCCTCAAAACCTCAAGGCGCAGGTGATTGAAGAAGGCTTCAAGAGAGCTGGCATAAATAAGGGGGATTTGGCTAACGAACCTCTTAGTGCTTTGGAAGAGTTTGGAGACCCAATGATGGCAACTGTAATAGGGATTTCTCAGGGATTTAAAGGTGAAGTAGTTTTAGCTGGTGGAACTCAAATGCTCTCAATATCTGCCTTGTTAAAGGCTTTAGGCGAAGACTTAGGCAGGTTTATGATTGCAACCACGAAGTGGGTTGCCAACGATGAGAGCTCCACGTTTAAGGAGACTGCAAAGGAGATTGGGATTGCCTACTATTATGCGGAGCTTGACTTCTCAAGGAGCAGGTTTAAAGGACTCCAAGACTACGAGAGGGGCTACGTTAAAGAAGGAGTCGGCGCTGGAGGCGCTACATGGCTCGCGGTGAAGAAAGGCTTCACAGTTGAAGATGTTGCAAAGAGGGTTGATGAGCTCTATGAGAGGCTGATGGAGCTTTAGTCCTCAAACTTTATATTTTTAGCTTCAACTAGAAGCTGGAAAATCTAAATCAGCTGTTGAGTTCCTTGAGTGGAATATCAAACAGTGAATTGGAGGAATACAGATGCACTATATTCACCCCTTTGATGAGGAGATGCTCGCCCTGAGCAATGCTCCGCACAACGGCGGCCTGTTTAAAGCTAAAGGCTTCTTCTTCATGCACGTCCACAAAAACTACGACGGCGATTATAAAAAGGACTGCCTTGAATTTGAGCGGAAAAATGGATTAAATAACTTCGTGGGCTTTATGACCGCAGCAGAGATTCCTAAAGTTCTAAGCGCTGCCAAAATAGGGAGCGTTGAGGCTTACCTTTTGAAAGCTTCGGGGCAGGGATGCGGTAAATCATCCAACGAGCAATCAAACAGGAAAGCAAAACTATTTTAAAGCCTAAAAATCATACCATACTTTAAAATGAAACGAGCAGTAACGGTAAAACTCCAGCCTTCAAAAGAGCAGGAGAAAACTCTCCACCAGTTAGCCGATGCTGGAGCCAAAGCATGGAATAGAGTGAACTACCTGAGAAGACAACAATACTTCCAAGAACAAATCGTGGACTTCAACAAGACTGAGAAAACCGTTTATGAGGAATTTAAAAGAGAAATCGGTTCTGCAACCGTCCAGCAGATAGCGAGGAAGAATG
>NZ_JBMXHE010000090.1:0-3739 GCF_053987695.1 Palaeococcus sp. (in: euryarchaeotes) | reverse complement strand
AGTAGGGCTTGACCTCTAAGCCAGCTCTCTCTATCCCCTCTCTAACCAAGCCTAGGAGCTCGCCCTTTATCCTCTCAACAAGCTCGCGCTCCTCTTTGCTTGGCTTTATCTTTTGAAGGACTTCCTGCAAGATATCTCTCGTCATCACTTGCTACCTCACTATCAAGGGGTATATAAATAAGTCGATAACCAACTATCAACCTAAATCAACACGCTTTATCGTCTCGTAAATCGGGCCCTTGGGCGTTAGGGTGCTCTTTTTGAGCTCTATAGCTTCAACTGTGAATTCACCGAAGTCCTCATTGGCGAGCTCCTTTAAAGTGAGCATGAGCTCGACCTTGTCCCTGACGTACTTTACCCTTCCAATCGTTATGTGTGACACAAACTCCTTGTCCTTTTTAAAGCCGAGCTTCCTCATGGCGTTTTCAACGTCCTGAGCAATTTTTTTGATTTCCTCATCTCCCTCTAAGCCCGCCCACATAACGCGGATGTAGTTGTAGCTTGGGAAAACGCCTATACCCTTAACCTTAACGCTGTGCTTCCTGTATTTTTTAGCTATGCCCTCCAAAATCTCGCCTATATCTTTCGCCTGCTCCTCTGTAATCTCCCCCAAAAACTTGATCGTTAAATGCAGGTTTTCCGGCTCAACGAACTTTATCTTAGCCGCTTTAGCGCGCTCAATCTTATCCTGCGCTTTAACGAGGTTTTCTCTAACCGCATCGTTAATCTCAATGGCGATGAACGCCCTCATAATACCACCCCTACAAGATAGGGGTTAAAAAATAAAAAGATTCCTAAAAATGAATCACTCAATGGATTTCAGTGTGTTGAGGGTTTCCTTCAAGCCCTCGTATCCAAACTCCAAATAAGTTCTCCCTTCGCCTTCATAGCCATCGGCATAGGCACTCCAGGCTCTGTTTAGACTTCTCTCCGCCCTGCTGAAAGCTGTCATGAGCTGCCCGTATGCCTTAAGACTCTCGATTCTCAGGGGCCGAGCTTTCTCCGCAAACCCGTCCAAAAATTCGAGCACCTTTGATAGGGATTCCCTAACCTTATTGTGCTCTTCTATCTTCATTATTTCCCCAACATCTTCTATAGCCTTAGTAAGGATTCTTTCGAGTTCCTGAATTCCCCCACTTCCTTTCTGAGTCGCCCTGTGAAGCTCTTCCTTCTCTCCCCGCCTTCTAAGAACTATGCCTACTCCCATGATGATCAATGACCCAATAACTCCTCCCCACATTGGAGGTATCCTTGCAGCACTAATTGCCCCTCCAATTAATCCTCCTGTAAGCATGATATTTCCGATGAGCTTTTTCATCTCCATCACCTCATGGATGCAGGACTCCAGCCACAGTTAGCACGGCAAAGAGCAATGTCATTGCAGCTTCTCCTACCATCAAACCTGCAGCAAAGGGAAGCACCTTCTCTGTGATGAATTCGTGTCCCTTTTTCTTCTTTGTGAGCTCATGAACTATGCATCCAAGACCGTAGGGGAGTATGTAGAGCATTGGTAGATACATTGAAAGACCTACCAAAACTCCCAATCCAGGGACGCCGCTTAATGAAAGTGCAAATCCTAAGATACCTCCTGCCAGGAATTTATCTATGGGAACGCTTCCCCCGAGTATTGCATCCACCATTGATTTTAATGCCATCGCCTGTGGTGCGGGAACCATGTCATTTCCTATTCCATAGGCTTTCCATATGAGTCCAACGACGGTTAATGCTATTATCGGACCAATCCAAGCGGTTAAAAGCTCCACTTTCTGCTGTCTTGAGGGTATAGCACCCACAAGATGCCCTGTCTTGAGATCCTGCATCATATCCGCTGCACCTGAGATAGCCACGCCTACCGTAGCACCCAAGAGGATCGTCAGCGGAACGTTCTTGTTTGTCAGGTAGAGGAGTATCATCACAGAGACTAGTGAAAGTCCAGAAACTGGACTCCAGTCCGTCATTCCCGTTGACATAGCCACTAAGAGAGAGGCTATGAATATCCATGCCACACCTATGAACGCCGTGAGGAGGCTCCTTCCTAAACCCAGATTTGAAAGTCTGTATGCTGTTATAAACAGAAGAAGGAATGCCAATCCCGCACCTACATAGAGATAGCTTATTGGAAGCTCTTCATTCCTGCTCCTGGCACCCATTTTATTAGCCTGGGCAATGCTCTTTATTGCTACTGCTATGACGGGTAGGGAGAGTATTAAACCCGCAATTGAACCCCCGAGGAGCATTCCTATCCCAAGGGGTCTCGTCATGTTGGCATATACAAATGAGCTCACCGCAGCACCCTGAACATCACTTGGAATCCATCCCAAAGCCTTAACCACGGGCGTTATTATGTAATAGGAGAGCGCTCCTCCGGCCAGGACTATCAAACCGTTCCTTCCCGTTATGAGCCCCATTCCAAAGACCATTAGAGATAGTGCCATGGCAAGATTTATCCACGAAGGGAGATGGAGGAAGGAGCCTATGTTAATGACCTCTGGAAGCACATGGGGCAGACCAAGAAGGGGGAACTGCTGCACCAGATAAACCAAAGCACTCAAAATCATTCCGAAGAACAGTAATCTGGCTTTTTCTATACCGCTTCCGGGGGTCTTAAGAACTGTTGCTACCGCGGTTCCCGTGGGGAACTTAAGCCTGTCTATCTCGATCATCTGCTTCCTAAGGGGAATTATGAAGGTGATTCCCAATATGGCACCTGCAGCAGTTGCAAGGAAGAAGTATAGGGTACTTATCTCCTCGTGCATGCCCATGATGTAGAGGGCAGGTATTGTGAATATAACTCCCGAAACGGAGATGTTGACAGCTGATGCTATGGTTTGAACGATGTTGTTCTCCACAACAGTGCCTTTCTTAAGAACGCCTCTAAGAATTCCCCATCCAACAATTGCAGCTATTGCAGAGCCACCTGAAGTGAATCCCATTATCATCCCAGCATATGTGAAGCTTGCAGCCATGAACGCACCCCATAAAACGCCCAATATAACGGCTGCTGGGGTTATCTCACGATATGTTTGTCTTTTATCCGAAGCAACATTTTTTGGCACGTCCCTAAAGCTCTCCATATCCCAACCTCCTGTACATTTGTGCACATTGTATACATTTTCAATTCCTCAAGAGCAAAAGCAAGACATGCTGCCTTTTTAGTACATATAAAGTTTTTCAGAGCGTTTAAATCCATAAAAGAGCCATAACAAACAATAGTTACTTCCAATTAACGTCCATGCAGCTTTTCAATAACCAATGAACTTTCCCTCATCAGAGAAATGCCCAAATGAACACTAGAGCACATTACGACACGTGGGGCACGGGAATATTAGAATGCTACGGTGAATGAATAAACAATCCTCCGTGGGAACCTTCACTCTCCCAGCATCTCATACATAATTTTCAGACGATAAGCGTGTTTGAGCTCTTCATTTGCCATCATGAGGAATATCTCACTCAAAGAGCCTTCCAAGATTTTCGATAGTTTTGAATAGAGCTCATAGGAGTGCTTTTCTCTTATAAGGGCATCCAAGATTAAGTCCTCCAGAGTTTTTGGCTCGACACGCTCATCTTTAAAGTAGGGCTCAAGACCTAGGGCATCCAGATAATCTATAATGGGGGTTCCCTCCAGCATACCCTCTTCCAAAAAGCCTTCAACTGTCATCCTGTGTCTAAGCTCCTCACTCGCAAGCCATGAGAAATGACTCATAAAAGAGGGTTTTTCAGAAGAGGCAAAAGTCTC
>NZ_JBMXHE010000089.1:0-5960 GCF_053987695.1 Palaeococcus sp. (in: euryarchaeotes) | reverse complement strand
CACACGGCAACCCCTCAATGTTCTGTAGCTCATGCTCCCAATATAGGATTAAACCTTTAAAAACGTTGCAGCAGAGTATAGAACATGAAAAAAGTGCTCGAAGAACTCGAGAGTGAGCTTGTCGCTCTGAGGAAGTTTCCCCCAAAGGAAGGCTCCTATGCCACCTTTGAGTTCAGAAATCCTGGAGTTAATGACCTAGTTGAAGCATTGGGGTTTAACCTTTATGAGCACCAGGCCGAAGCCCTCCGCCTCCTCTATGAGGGAAAAAACGTTGTTGTGACAACCCCAACGGCGAGCGGAAAAAGCGAGATTTTCAGGCTGGCGATATTTGATAATTACCTCTCAAATCCACGAGATACGTATCTCCTCGTCTATCCCACGCGGGCTCTAATAAACAACCAATATGAGAAGTTTGCACTGGAGAACTTTCATTTCTTTAAGATAAGCGGAAGAATGGTGAATGCGAGGATTTTAACGGGAGATGTGGAATGGCACGACAGGAGAGCCATCATAAAGGAGAAGCCCCGGGTAGTGTTCACAACTCCCGATATGCTTCACTACAGTATTCTAAGAAATCCTAAAGACTATGCGTGGCTCTTGAGAAACCTCCGCTATCTTGTGGTCGATGAGCTTCACATCTACAGGGGCGTTTTTGGGACGAATGCTGCCTACGTGTTCAGGAGGCTTCTAAAGCGCCTGGAGCGCTATGGAAGGAAGCCCCAGATACTGGCTCTCTCCGCAACTTTAAGAGAGCCCAAAGAGTTTGCTGAAAATTTCTTTGGAAGACCTTTTGAAGAGGTTAAAAATGCCACAAATCCCTTCCCAAAGCGCTATCTCCTGCTCCTAGAGCCGAGGAGGTTAAATGAGATGCAGCTTTTGAGAGCTCTGGTCGAAAAGCTTGCTCAAAGAGGAATTAAAACCCTCGTCTTTTTTGACTCCCGGAGGGGAACTGAGAAGCTCATGCGCTTCCTCCTTTCTTCACCTTCCGTTTACAGGATGTCAACCTACAAGGGCACCTTGCCTAAAAACATCCGCTGGGAAATTGAGAGAGATTTCAAAGAGGGAAAGCTGTTGGTACTCCTCACGACGAATGCTCTGGAGCTGGGAATAGATATCGGGGATCTGGATGCCGTGGTAAATTATGGCATTCCCCCAGATGGTCTCTTCTCCCTTATACAGCGCTTTGGGAGGGCAGGGCGTTTAAAGGAGAGAGAGGCGTTGAACGCTATCATTCTGAGGAAAAATGGTCTTGATTATTACTATAAAGAGCATCTAAACGAGTTTTTCGAGCGCTTGGAGAGGGGGATAATCGAATACATGCCGGTTAATCTGAAAAACCGGTTGGTAGTCAGGAAGCACCTCCACTACCTCCTGAGCGAGCTTAAAATCCTCGATTGGGAGGAGCTCAGCGAATTTGAAAGAGACCTTGCAGAGGAGCTTGTGAAAGAGAAAAAGGCTAAAATCTACGAAAATCCCCTTACAGGAAAGAAGGAACTCCGACTTTTAAAGCCCTCCTTTACATACTCCTCAATTAGAACAGCAAGCGATGAGAGCTATTTCCTGGTCATTGATGAGCCGTGGATAAGGGCCAAGCTCGAAGAGAAAGACAGCACGAGAGAGCTTTTAAAATTCATAAACTGGCTGAAATTTAAAGGATACGTCATAGAGGAGACCGACAAGGTGGAATACTACCGCTCCCTCCTGCCGGGCATGGCTTATTTCTCAAGGGGAGAGCTTTACATGGCAAAAGATATGACAAAAATTGGTAAATTTCACTTTATCTTTGCCGAAAAACTGAACAAGTTCTGGGATGTTGAGACCTTCGCAAGCAAAAGGGAAGAGGTTGAAATACTCGAAATCTATGATAAAAAGAGGTTTAGAGGAATAGATGTGTATTATGGGCATCTGAGGGTTAGACACCGTTACTGGGGATTTGCCGTGAAAGGCAATAGCACAAAGGAATATGTGGAGATGCTCTTCAATCTTAAAGATGATGGAATTTTGAAGGGTAAAATTTACGCTCCACTAACTGGAGATACGGGAGGAGATGGGGAGTGGAGCATCTTAAACTGGGAGAGGTTTGCAAAGGTTGAATTTGATGAGGAGTTCGTAAGGGAGTTTGAAACGGATGGTATATGGCTCCTCTTTCCAGATGGGATAAGGAAAATCCCGAATGAAGAGTTTGAAGAGTTCTTTAAAATCACAGAAGAGAAAGACAAGGAAAGGCTTGCCCTTTCGATCTACGAGCACCTCGATAGAAGAAAGCTCTTTCCAATAGCCCTGGGTGCCACAACCCACTATCTAAAAAAGTCCATTCGTGAGATGGCAAGGGGAGAGGATGAGGAGGTAATTTTCGCTATAAAGAAGATGGTTGACAGTAAGGACGGCATTGGAGATGGATTGCATGCAATAGAGCACAACATGATTAAAATAGCTCCAATATTCACCTACGTGGATTCGAGAGAGCTCGGCGGATACAGCTATGAGAACTTTCCAAACCCGCCCTTTGCAGGTAAACCCGTGGTTTTCATCTACGATGGGAATGAGGGAGGTTTCGGATTAGCGGAAATTCTCTATGAAAATGTTGAAAAACTAATGAAGAAAAGTTTTGAGCATTTAAAATCGTGTAAATGCAGGGATGGCTGTCCCCTCTGCATCTATTCACCCAAGTGCGGCACGTTCAATGAGTTTCTTGATAAGTGGCAGGCGATAAAAGTATGGGAAAGGGTTTTGAAATATTAGTTATGATAGCATACTTTCATAAATAGCCACATTTGTGAAAGTGCACTGTTACACATCGGCCACCAAACCCCTTATAGGTAATGGTACCGTTACTTAGTAACGGGGGCATTACTTATGTTGTTCGATTTGAGACCGAAGAGCAGAAGGGGGGAGTTATTCGATAGGGAAAAAGAGATAGAGGACAGTGAACTACCCCTCGCTTACGCAAGGGGACTTAGCAGCAACATAAAATTGAGGGAAAGAATGTTGTAGCTGATCTCCTCCCCTTTGTAAGCCAATTACCTCAACCCCTAAGAGTAGCTATCAGCCTCTTTTCATTTAACAAGAGCTTAATTGCATCTTTAACGTCTCTAACCACAATATCTGAGTTCAATAAGGCTTCGACACTGGCACCTTCCTCTCCTATTACACATATCCCAAGCTCGGCATTCTCAAGCATTCCAATATCGTTATTCCCATTTCCGATTCCTATGTAGGGCTCATAGTTCAAAGCTTTTTTCATCTTCTCCTCTCCATCCCTAACGCGCTCGATTTTTATTGGTATCCCTTTAAATTCTTCTTTAAGTGTCCCAAAGGTATCAGCGCTCAAGACGATAACCCGATACTTTTCGCTCAGTGCATCCAGGAGGCGCTTTACTTCCTCATTCACTCTCCCTTCAACACCGAGGGTACCGTTCAAATCAAAAACCACCGTTTTTGCCTTAATTTCCCTGTAGTTCGGAATCTTCATAATATCACCAGATAGAGAAGGGTTTAAAGGGTCTTAAAGATTACTTTCCAGAGGTGAGGTTATGAGGATAGCATGGGGGATAACCGGGGCAGGTCATCTCCTCAAGGAAAGCGTTGAGGTCATGGAAACCCTCAGAGGGGAATATGAGATCAGGGTATTCCTCTCGAAAGCGGGTGAAGAAGTCGCAAGGATGTATAGGGTTCTTGATAGAATAGAAAGTTTTCCAGTTATAAGAGAATCTAAGCAGGGTTCTTCATTTTCATCATGTGGTGCATTTAACCTTGGTAAGTACGATGCATTCATAATTTCTCCTGCCACATCAAACACCATCGCTAAGATAAGACTCGGCATAGCGGACTCTCTGATTCCCTGTTGCGCTTCCCAAGCTTTGAAGAGTAGAGTACCTCTGATCTTGCTTCCAACGGATTCAAAGCCCATAGTGGATACAAAAGCACCAAATGGCCAGATTTTTAGAATTTATGTTAGAAGGGTTGACCTGGAACATATAGAAGCCCTTAGAAACGAAGGTGTTATAATTCTGGAGCATCCTGCGGAGATCAAAAAAGCTTTAGAGGGGGTTAAAAGTGGGATGAGAAGGGTTGTAAAAATAGATTAGCCGAAAATCTTCTCCAGCATCCATTTTTCGTCATATTCCTTGAGATCATCGTAGCCCTGCCCGACACCAACGAAAAGTATCGGTGCGCCTATGGCGTGGCTTATACTTAAAGCTGCACCCCCTCTCGCATCCGCATCAAGCTTTGTTAAAATAACCCCATCAACTCTAACGGCTTCATTGAATTGCCTCGCCTGTTCGATTATGGCATTCCCGGCTAAAGCGTCGCCCACAAAAATCACCAAATCGGGCTTTGTTATCCTGGCTATTTTTCTCATCTCGTCCATGAGGTTTCTGTTGAGTTCATTCCTTCCCGCGGTGTCTATTAACACGACATCAATTTCTCTCGCCTTTGCGTGCTCTATGGCATCGTAGGCAACGGCTGCAGGATCGCTCCTATATTGATGCTTTATTACCTTAACGCCCACCCTGCGGGCGTGTTCTTCAATTTGCTCTATTGCTCCTGCCCTAAACGTGTCGCTGGCTGCTATAACCACGCTTAAGCCATGCCTCTTCAGGTAATTTGCGAGCTTGGCTATCGTGGTGGTCTTTCCACCTCCGTTGAAACCAACAAATGCAATGACATATGGCTTTTCCCTTTTGGCTCTGATCTCCTCCACAAGATTTATCCTTCTTTGAGGTGTTAAAACATCCAGAACAGCCCTCTCGACCGCCTTTTCCACGAGTTCTTTCTTATTGGTTCCAACCTTAACTTTCTGACCAACCAGTTCCTTTTTAATGCGCTCTCTGAGTTCGTCCACAACCTCAAGGGACACATCAGCCTCAAGTAAATCCCATTCGAGGTCTTCAAGAGCCCTATTCACATCTTTCTCACTTATTTCAGTTTGAGCCACCTTATCCACAAATGATCCTAATTTTTCCTTGAGCTTTCCAAACATTAGCCTCCCTCCTTCCTTGACTTAGCACAAAGGCTTAAAAAGGTATAGCCATTACTGGGATAAACTTTTTATAATAGCGTTTCGATTGAGGTTTGATGGATATGAAGGGAAGCACAAAAGTTCAGGAAATGCGGGAGGAGATAATAGGGGGGAATATTGAGAAGACCCTGCTCAAGCTAGCCTGGCCTCTCATAGTCAGCAACATAATCCAGGTTCTTTATAACATTACGGATACATTCTGGCTTGGAAAGTTAGGGAGAGAGGCTCTATCTGCTCCTGGAGTTTCCTGGCCCTTAATAGGAACCTTAATGAGCCTTGGAATGGGATTTGCCACCGCGGGATTCGCCTTCGTCGGTCAGTACATAGGAGCGGAGAATTATGAGAAGGCAAACAGAGCTGCTGGTGCCTTATATTCTCTCATGCTAATTTTTGCCTCTGTCGTAGCCCTTGTGGGAGTTTTAATCACTCCATACGCTCTGAAATTCATGAACGTAACTTCAACCGTGTATCCCTATGCCCTCGCGTATTTGAGGGTAATATTCATTGGAATCCCCTTTTCCTTCACCTTCTTCTCCTTCAGCTTCCTTATGAGGGCCGTTGGAGATACGAAAACCCCTGTGAAAATAAGTCTCTTCACAGTTGCCCTAAATATCTTATTGGATCCCATTCTAATCTTCGGATGGCTTGGATTTCCAAAACTTGGAGTGGAAGGTGCCGCACTGGCAACCATAACCTCAAACAGTCTGGGGTCTCTCATAGGTGCATACCTCCTTTTCACAGGGAGGGCAGGTATTCATTTAACCAGGGAAACTTTAAAACCGGATCTGGAGTTTTACAAGAGGATATTTAGGGTGGGGTTGCCCTCGAGCATAGGATCCTCGGCAAACAGCTTTGGCTTCGTTGTGCTCACGAGGATTATATTTGGTTTTGGAGATGTTACATACGCGGCTTATACGATAACCACAAGGCTCGTTAA